>CAZXCO010000300.1:0-3740 GCA_964639095.1 uncultured Solibacteraceae bacterium | reverse complement strand
GGTGACGGAAGATTCCTGTGTTACGAGGAAACTTCCGAGACCGGCAAGGAGGAGCAGAGAAGCGAACACGATGCGGCGAAAAAATGCCGCTCCCGGAGAAAACAGGCCCCAGACTTCCTTTTGCTGCTTTTCCACGATGCTGTAGCGAACGCGATTGTAAAAACCGGGCGACGGCTGGAGGACAGCTTCCGTATCTTCACCCCCGGCGAGCAGCGGGTCGAAGCGGAGTTCACGCAGAAGGGCCGACATCTCTTCCATCCGGACCACCTCGGACCGGCAGTCGGAGCACTCGTCCAGATGGGCGTAAAAAGCTCGCGACGCATGCTTGTATACACCGCGGCCGCTCAGATGTTTTTCCAGCTCATCGATCACAATATCGTGAATCATAATTACCTGCTCACAACATTTCTTCTCGATCGACCATTTACGACCGCACCGTCGCGGGCGCCCGATCCAGGCGCTGTGCCGCCTTGACCAGTTTCTGCCGCGCGCGGAACAGTTTCACTTTAATCGTATTTTCGTTCATCTTCAACATCTCGGAGAGTTCTTCGACCGAATAGCCTTCGACCTCTTTGAGCATGAGAAGCTGCTTTTCCTGATCGGAGACGCGATCCATGAGCTTCACGACGTAATCGCGCCGGGCGAGCGACGAATCCGCCCGGGAGCCGCGGTCGAGCGCCGGTTCGCTGTTTTCGACACGGCGGACCTCATCCTCGCTCATGTCGCTCTCGTAAACCAGCTTCCGGACTTTCTTCTTGCGAAGATAGTCGAAGCATTCGTTGACGGTAATCTTGTAGATCCAGGTGATCAGAGAGCTGCGGAAATCGAAGTTGCGCAGCGAGAAGTAAACCTTTGCAAACACCTGCTGGGCAATGTCTTCGACGTCGTTGCGCTGACGCACGATGCCGTGGATGATGGAAAACACTTTGGACTGATAGCGTTCGACGATCTGGCTGAACGCCGACTCGTCGCCGGCCTGCGCCCGGCGCACCAGCGCACCTTCGGGAGTATTCTCGTAATCCACTCTGGTTCTGTCGATTACCCTTTTTCCAAACGCCGAGAGAGGGAGAACGCCGGTCAGTGATCCCATACATCATGGTCCGACGTTGAGCCCACCCGGGCGGTTTCAGCAACCTGACGATAGCAGATTGGGGGCCAGAGCGGGCGGACGGCCGTTCTCCATTGAAATAGTGGATCTTAGCGGCTATTCCCGCAGTTCCAGCGATGCTTTGGCGGACCGGCCGGATGCATGAATCCAGCGGCGGCCGGGGCGCGTCCAATCACGTGTGCGATCCGGGCCTTTGATTCCTGTCAAACCTGGTATACTGATACTAAATCGGCACAACGGAGAAGAAAGTTCACATGGTTAATCTGACTGAGACGGCGGTTTCGAAGGTGAAGGAGATCCTTGACACTCAGGACCCGAAGCCGGCCGGGCTCCGCATTTCTGTCGTGGGCGGCGGTTGCTCCGGGTTCAGCTACTCGATGGCTTTTGAGAACGCGCCGAACATGCTGGACAAGACGTACAACTACGATGGGCTGAAAGTTTTCATCGATCAGGCCAGCATGCTGTATCTGGACGGCGCGTCCGTGGATTACGTGGAGACCCTCGAGGGCTCCGGATTCAAGTTCAACAACCCACAGGTGAAGTCGACCTGCGGATGCGGCAGCTCGTTCAGCGTTTAAACTCGTTCAACGTCTAAAGAAGAGTTCCCCAGGTCTATAAGTCGAGAAGCGGTCCTCCCGGACCGCTTTTTTTTTGCTGCCCGTCTGTGCAGTTCAGTCAAAGTCGCATTCTTTAACAGCTTGAGAGCAGTCCGGTACCGGTACCAGATTTTTCTACGGATTCCCAATTCACGGGAAAAAGTATTGCTGATGACAGTTGCTTGTTGTTAGTATTCCCTTGAGCCATGAGCGGGGGGAGGACAGTTGGCCCCGCATTGGACAGTTGTAAAAGATCGAAAAGGATCAAGGAGAATAATGAAACAACTTCGGAGAATAGCGACCGGGTCGTTGATGTTATTGGCGCTTGCGGGTCTGGCAAGCGCTGACACCATCGTGTCGGTCGCAAATTTCGGTCCGACATCCACAGACGTGGGTTTCGGAGATACCGCCATGAGTCTGACGAATTTTCAGTCGACTGCTGGTTGGCAGGCTGGCGACGTTCTGCAAAGCGTCCAGATTTTGATGACGATCACGGAAACGGTCACGGATTTGAGCTTCGTGAACGTCTCGGATCCGCAGACCGACCAGAACTTCAACTATGAAACGACCGCGCAATTTTTCCTGAACGGGACAGCTCAGGCCGCAGACCTCAACAATCTGAAAAGCCAGCTCCCGTCGCAGAACATCCTTTTTTCGATTGGTGAGGCTGGCGGAGCGACGCAGACGATTCTGAGCGGCGAAACGCTCACCTATGTTCCCGGGCCGCCGGATTCGACTCCGGTCAGCGGAGACATCGATACCAGCATCATCGGGAAAGCATCCGCCGATCTGGGTAATCCGGGTGGCGCGGTATGCGGGGGGACCGTCAACGAGGATGTGAATCCTTGTGTGGTCAACCTGAGCACATTCGCGCTCAATCTGACGCCCTACGATACGACAGGAACCTTCGATCTGAGTTACTCGACTGCAACCGGCAGCACGTTCTTCACCGGTGGCGGCAACGTTCGGCAGACCCAGAAGACGCAGACATCGGGGACGTATGAGGTCATCTACACCTTCCAGGCCCCTGGTGATGCGCCTGAGCCGGCCAGCATGTTCCTGATGGGCGGCGGTCTGCTCGGCCTTGCGTTTCTCGGCAAGCGCTTCCGCAGATCCTAGTTCCCTGCCAGATCTTTTCGATATTCTCCAGCGAAGGATGAGTCATCATCCTTCGCTTTTTTGCATTTATCGGGATGTGCCGTCGTTTATGGACGGCTCTCGGTATTGATCGCGCTGTAATGTAATTGCTGCTGCACGTAATCGCGCGGATACCGGATATCGACCTTTGTTACCTTCCCCGCCGCGTCGAATTGCGCCACCAGATCCGGGTTGATCCCCGCGAAATACGTGGGCAGATTCAGCTTCCTGTAACGCTCCACCACCTGATCGCGCAGCTTCGGATCGAAATGCACGCCGTACTTGTCGATCAGCGCCTTGATCGCCGCGTAGTCGCCTTCCGCTTTGATTCGCATGAGTTCTGCGAGGAGCATGCCCACTCCCTGCCGCATTTTCTTGTAATCCTTCACGTAGACGTACGTTTTCCCGTTGCGCGTCTCCATCGCAATCGCGCCGGTCTTGTCCATGATGTAGCGGCCGATCAACTGGCGGTCGCGCTCGTGATCCTCCTCGATCGTGTCGCCGGAGGGGATGCGGCGCAACTGAACGAGCATCTGGCGCGCGGCGTCGTCGTACATCAGGCGGCCCACCTCGTCGGATGAGACCAGGCCGAGTTCCTTCAGCCTGGGATCGAAGACGTTCCAGAGCGCCATCAGGTCCGCCCGCGCCTCTTCCATCGCCGAAAAGTACTCCTTCAGGTAGAAAGCTGCGTTATGCGTGAGTTTCGGGCTGAGCTTGCCGGAGCCGTGCCCGATCACCTCATGCATCTCGGTCAACAGATCGCTGGCCTCGATTTCATACTTCCGGGCCCGCTCGGCATCGGCGGGCGATGCAGCGAATTCGTCGATCAACCCGAATCCGGCGGCTTTCGTCAACGCGTGAGAACTGCCGAAAAACAGGAAGCTCTTCGAGCCGTACTT
>CAZXCO010000299.1:0-9191 GCA_964639095.1 uncultured Solibacteraceae bacterium | reverse complement strand
GAACTCACGATGGCCGGAGCAACGGAAGGTGAAACCGGAAGAAGAACTCCCAGCCTAAAATGCGGCCGCCTCCCGAGTCAAGCGGGGCTGCAACTGATTTGCGGATCCTGTAATGACAGAATCGAGATTCTGCCTCGGCGCACAGATTCAGTTGCAACGCAGTTGCATCAACGAATGAGGCGCGAGCCGCAAAGCGTCCTATTTTCTGAGAACGCGCCGCCGGACCGCCGTCGCGAACCGCTCTCCCAGAGTCCCGAAAGGCTGATCGGTTGTCAGATACGTCCAGGTGGCTCCCCGCTCGAATCTTTCGCTTGTGAACCGGATTTCTCCATCGCGGATATCCGCGCTCGCGAACGCTGCGGCGATCTCGTCACGAAGCCGCGCGTGAAAATCCGCGTAAATCTCCTGTGCACCCGTGAGAAAGGAATGGAGCGGATCGCGGCCGCCCCACGACACCCAATGGATACCACCGCGCAGTTCCGCGATGTTTGCGAGATAGTCGGACCAGAGATCGTCGATTACAGCCAGCGTGAGCGCACTTCCAGCCGCTTCCACGGTCTCCTGGCCGGCTACCGTGACGGCTTCTCCATATTGTTCTTCCGGCAGTATCGATGCGACGCTCCATTCCGGCGACAGCAGGACATCCCGGCGCAGGTCATGGACCTCGCGCCGGTGGTACTCGATGACGGACTCATACTTCCAGAGCGTCTCCCGGATCTCGAGATTCTGCGATTCCGCCGTGCGTTGTACGCTGTCCACGTCCGGATTCGAAGCCACGCCGAAGCGAACCAGCAGGTCGTCTTCGAGGCTGATGAAGAATCGTGAAGTTCCCGGATCGCCCTGACGCCCCGCGCGGCCGCGTAGCTGGTTGTCGATTCGCCGCGCTTCGTGGCGCGTGGTTCCGATCACGTACAGTCCTCCGAGCGCAACGACTTTCTCGCGATCCCGCGGCGGATTTCCTCCGAGGCGAATATCCGTGCCGCGCCCCGCCATATTGGTTGAGATGGTCACGGCGCCAGACGCGCCCGCCTGGGCGATGATCTCCGCTTCCGCCTCGTCATTTCGCGCATTCAGAACCGAATGCGGAATGCCGGCGGCGTGCAGCTTGCGGCTCAGCGATTCCGAAGCCTCGACGCTGGCGGTGCCCACGAGAACCGGCCGGCCCGCTTCATGCGCCCGCCGGATCTCCTCCACAAGAGCGCGGTCCCGCGCGCGTTTATCGGCATAAAGAATGTCGGGAAGATCCTGGCGGATCACCGGCCGGTTGGTGGGAATCACGGACACTGTCAGGTTGTAAACCTTTCGGAATTCCTCCGCCTGCGTGGCCGCGGTGCCGGTCATCCCGCAGACCCTCTCGTACATTCCCACGAGATTCTGGACGGTGATGGAGCCGAGAATGCGGCCCTGACTCCGAAGCGCCACGTGCTCTTTGGCTTCGATGGCCGATTGCAGACCGGCGGGCCAGCGGCGATTCTCCGCAATCCGGCCCTTGAACTCATCGACCAGTTCCACCGCGCCTCCCTTGACCACGTAATCGACATCCCGCCGGAGCAGCGCGTGCGCGTGCAGTGAATCCTGCACCGCGGTGAGAATGCGGAGATTCCGCTCGTCGAAGAGGCTGCCGCAGCCGAGCCATCGCTCCACGAGAAAGATGCCGCTGTCGGTCAATTGCACATTGCGGGCGAACTCGTCCACGAAATAATGCCGCCAGGGCCGCATCCCGCTGACGATGGAATCGACGCGGTACGCAAGCGCCGGGTCGTCTGGCGTTCCGCCCGCAATGACCAGCGGGATACGGGCTTCATCGATCAGGATCGAATCCGCTTCGTCGATCACCGCGAAGGCAAACGGCCGCTGGACGAGTTCGCCCGGGCTTCGAGCGAGGCCGTCCCGCAGATAATCAAAGCCCACTTCGTTTGCCGTCGCGTAAACAACATCGCATAGGTATGCGGCGCGCCGTTCCGCAGCATCCATGTGCTGCGAGATGTGCGCAACGGAGAGCCCGAACCATTCATAGATGCCGCCCATCCACGCCGCGTCGCGGCGGGCGAGATAGTCATTGGCGGTCAGAACATGAACGCCGCGGCCGCCGAGCGCCAGCCAGACGATGGCCGGCACGGCCGCGAGCGTTTTTCCCTCGCCGGTCTGCATCTCGGCGATGTGGCTGCGTGCGAGAGCCAGTGCACCGAGAGTCTGGACATCGAACATCTCGAGCCCGACAACGCGGCGCGCGATCACAGCGGCCAGGGCGAAGGCTTCCGTCAGGTCGGGCGCGGCCCGAACCGCGCGGGCCGCGGATCGGAGTTCCGGATCCGGCAGGAGGGAAAGCTCATTCCGCCGCTCGTGGATGGCCTTCAGGCGAAGCTCTGGCTCGGTATCCGCGAGACCGAGGAACCGCAGCACCTTGCCCAACGACACAGAGCCCAACGACACAGACCCTCCGTTTCAATTGCACCATCCTGGAGAAGCCGGTCCCCGCATGCGACCCGCATAAACGACAAAAAGCCGGGCGCGCCCTTTCGAGCGGCCCGGCTGAATTGCGATGGATTGCGGCGGCTTCCTATTCGGCCAGAGTCTCTTCCGGCCCCAGATCTTCGCTCAATCCGCCGGTATAGGTCAGACGAGCTTCGTCTTCGTAGCCGGCCAGCGCGTCGAGCGTCGGTTCGACAACCGGCTCTTCCACAATGTCCTCGCCCGCGATCCGCGTCCGGCGGTAGAACTCCATGCCGGTGCCGGCGGGAACGAGGCGGCCCATGATGACGTTTTCCTTGAGGCCCCGCAGATAGTCCACCTTGCCGTTGATCGCAGCTTCGGTGAGCACGCGCGTGGTCTCCTGGAACGACGCCGCCGAAATGAACGAATCGGTGGAGAGCGATGCTTTCGTGATTCCCAGCAGCACGGCTTTGCCCTGCGCCGGACGCCCGCCCGCATCCACTGTCTTCTGGTTTTCCTCCCGGAACTTGAACTTGTCGACCACTTCGTCGGGGAGAAATTCCGTGTCGCCGATGTCTTCCACCTTCACCCAGCGCATCATCTGGCGCGCGATGACTTCGAGGTGTTTGTCGTTGATGTTCACGCCCTGCAGCCGGTAGACTTCCTGAATCTCGTCCACCAGATACTTCTGCAGCGCCTTCTCGCCGCGCACGTCGAGAATGTCGTGCGGATTACGCGGCCCGTCCATCAGCGGATCGCCCGCCGAAACACGCTCGCCTTCCTGCACGTTGATATGAACGCCGCGCGGCAGCGAGTATTCGCGTTCCTCGCCCTCATCGCCGACGATATAGATTTTGCGCTGGCCCTTTGAGAGTTCGCCGTACTTCACCACACCGTTGATTTCGGCCATGATCGCGCTTTCGCGCGGTTTGCGGGCTTCGAACAGTTCAACCACGCGCGGCAGACCGCCCGTGATGTCCTTGGTCTTCGTGGTCTCGCGCGGAATCTTGGCGATGACATCGCCCGCGTGGACCTCTTCGCCGTCATGCACCATCAGGTGCGCGTGCGTCGGCATCAGGTATTTGCGCGCCCCGCCCGGACCCTTGACCTGAATCATCGGCTGGCGCTTCTCGTCGGGCGAATCGGTCACCACGAGCTGCGACATGCCGGTGACTTCATCCACCTGCTCGGCCATCGTGATGCCTTCCTGCAGGTCCTTGAAATGCACCGTTCCGGTCAACTCGGTCAGAATCGAGAACGTATACGGATCCCATTCAAGCAGGATCTGGTTCGCCTTGACCGGATCGCCTTCCGCCACCGTGATGCGCGCTCCATAAACCACCGGATAGCGCTCCTTCTCGCGCTGCTTGTCATCCACAATCGCGAGAATGCCGTTGCGGTTCATCGCAATGATTTCGTTCTTTTCGTTGCGAACCCACTGGATGTTGATGTACTTGGCGAAGCCGTCCGACTTGGCGTCCTGCTTGGACTGCTCGGAGACCCTGGTCGCCGTGCCGCCGATGTGGAACGTACGCATGGTGAGCTGCGTGCCCGGCTCGCCGATGGACTGCGCCGCAATCACGCCAACCGCTTCGCCGCGCTCCACCAGCCGCCCGGTCGCGAGATTGCGCCCGTAGCAGGCGACGCAAACGCCGCGCTTCGACTCGCAGGTCAGCACCGAGCGGATCTTGACCCGCTCGATACCGGCCGCCTGAATCGCCGCCGCCAGTTCTTCGGTGATCTCCTGATTGACCGCTACGATCACATTGCCTTCGTAATCGCGCTGGTCCTCCAGAGCCACGCGGCCGACAATACGGTCGCGCAGCGCTTCGATGATTTCGCCCGATTCGATGATGGGCTCGACCACGATGCCTTCCGTCGTGCCGCAGTCGTTCTCGCTGATGATCACGTCCTGCGCCACGTCGACGAGACGCCGCGTCAGGTAACCCGAGTCGGCCGTCTTGAGCGCCGTATCCGCCAGACCCTTGCGCGCGCCGTGCGTCGAGATGAAGTATTCGAGCACGTTCAGGCCTTCGCGGAAGTTGGCGATAATCGGCTGCTCGATGATTTCGCCCGAGGGCTTCGCCATCAGGCCGCGCATACCGGAGAGCTGGCGGATCTGCTGTTTCGAACCGCGCGCGCCGGAATCGGCCATGATGTAAATCGGATTGAGATAGCGGCCGGTCCTGTCGTCCTCTTCCATGGCGCTGAACATCTCATCGGAAACCTTCTCCGTAACGCGGGACCAGATTTCGATGATCTTGTTGTAGCGCTCGCCGTGGGTGATGGCGCCGTCCTGATACTGGCTTTCGACCGCCACGACCTCCTTTTCGGCGCTGGCCACGAGGTCCTTCTTCTCGCCGGGCACCACCATGTCGTCGACGCCGATCGAGATGCCCGCCCGCGTCGCATAGAGGAAGCCGAGGTTTTTGATTTCGTCGAGCATGCCGACCGTGGTCTGCAGGCCGAAATTGAGGTAGCAATACTGCACGAGCTGCGCCAGCCCCTTCTTCTTGAGCAGACCGTTGATGAACGGCATCTCTTCCGGAAGGTGGTCGTTGAAGATGACCCGGCCGACCGTCGTGTCCATGTACTGCTTGGCGAACTCGATGGGCTCGGTGTGCAGAATGTTCTGGTTGTCGAATGCCTTGGAGAGGTCGACCACCTTGCCCGTGTAGCGCAGCTTGATCGGCGTCAGCGTCTCGACTTCACCCATTTCGAGCGCGATCAGAACGTCGTCGGTCGAGGCGAACGTGCGGCCCTCGCCCTTCGCTCCCGGGCGGCTCTTCGTGAGGTAGTAGCAGCCGAGCACCATGTCCTGCGTGGGAACCGTAATGGGTCCGCCATGCGCCGGCGAGAGGATGTTGTTCGAAGCCAGCATCAGCGTCGCGGCTTCGATCTGCGCTTCAGGCGACAGCGGAATATGGACCGCCATCTGATCGCCGTCGAAATCCGCGTTGAACGCGGTGCAGACGAGCGGGTGGATCTTGAGCGCTTTGCCCTCGACAAGAACAGGTTCGAACGCCTGAATGCCGAGGCGGTGCAGCGTCGGAGCGCGGTTCAGAAGGATGGGGTGATCCTTGATGACTTCTTCGAGAATGTCCCAGACCACCGGATCCTGCTGCTCGACCAGCTCCTTGGCCTGCTTGATTGTGGTGCAATGGCCGCGCTGCTCCAGCCGGTGGTAAATGAACGGCTTGAACAGCTCGAGCGCCATCTTCTTCGGCAATCCGCACTGGTGCAGCTTGAGGTCCGGTCCGACGACGATCACCGAACGGCCCGAGTAATCGACGCGCTTGCCCAGAAGGTTCTGGCGGAAGCGCCCCTGCTTGCCCTTGAGCGTGTCGGAAAGCGATTTCAGCGGACGGTTGTTGGCCCCGCGCAGCACGCGGCCGCGGCGGCCGTTATCGAAGAGCGCGTCGACCGCTTCCTGCAGCATGCGCTTCTCGTTGCGGACGATCACGTCCGGCGCGTGCAGTTCCATCAGCTTCTTGAGCCGGTTGTTGCGGTTGATGACGCGGCGATAGAGGTCGTTGAGGTCAGAGGTTGCGAAACGGCCGCCATCCAGCGGAACGAGGGGGCGCAACTCCGGCGGAATGACCGGCAGCACGTCCAGAATCATCCACTCGGGCTTGTTGCCCGATTTGCGGAAGCTCTCGACGACCCGCAGGCGCTTGGCATACTTCAGCTTCTTCTGCTGCGAAGTCTCGGTCTTCATCTTTTCGCGAATGTCTTCGCTCAGAAATTCGACGTCGATCTTCTTCAGCAGCTCTTTGATGCCTTCGGCGCCCATCATGGCGATGAACTTGCCGTTGGTCTCCGGATCCTGCTCGAGCTGGCGCTTGCGCTCGTCGGAAATGACTTCGCCCTGCGAGAGATCCGGCACCCCGCCCGGGTCCACTACGACATAAGCCTCGAAATAGAGCACTCGCTCGAGTTCACGCAGCGTGATGTCGAGCAGATGGCCGATGCGGGAAGGCAGGCCCTTGAAAAACCACACGTGCGAGCAGGGGCTCGCCAGTTCGATATGACCCAGCCGTTCGCGGCGCACGCGCGCCAGCGTCACCTCGACGCCGCACTTGTCGCAGATCACGCCGCGGTGCTTCATCCGCTTGTATTTGCCGCAAAGACATTCCCAGTCCGTAACGGGTCCGAAGATCCGCGCGCAGAACAGGCCGTCACGTTCCGGCTTGAACGTACGGTAGTTGATGGTGTCCGGTTTGGTGACCTCGCCGTGGCTCCAGCTTCGGATCTTCTCCGGAGAAGCCAGAGAGATCCGGATGGAGTCGAAATCCGCGGTGATATTTGCCCGATCGTAGGGAGAGGATCGCATTTTTTCTCCTGAATAAGCCAAAAACAGAACACTGCTTCAGCCGCGGACGAGCGCCGGAAACGCGGCGCTCGCCCGCAGCCCGAATCTTAATCCGCCGCCAGCGCCGTATCTTCGAGCTGCTCGCGGAACTTCTTCATCAATTCCACATCGAGGCAGAGCGACTGCAACTCGCGAATCAGCACGTTGAACGATTCCGGCACGCCTGGTTCGATCGCGGCCTCGCCTTTGACGATGGCCTCGTAGATCTTGGCGCGTCCGTACACGTCGTCCGATTTCGCCGTCAGCAGTTCCTGCAGGATGTATGCCGCGCCATAAGCTTCAAGCGCCCACACCTCCATTTCGCCGAATCGCTGGCCGCCGAACTGTGCTTTGCCGCCAAGAGGCTGCTGCGTGATCAGCGAGTACGGCCCGATCGAGCGCGCGTGGATCTTGTCGTCCACCAGGTGCGAGAGCTTCAGCATGTAGATGTAGCCCACCGTCACCGGCTGCTCGAACTGCTGGCCCGTCATGCCGTCGAACAACTGCGTCTTGCCGGAGGTCGGCAGACTCGCCTTGGCGAGCTGCTTCTTGATTTCCTTTTCCGTCGCGCCGTCGAACACCGGCGTTGCAAACTGCACGCCCAGCGCCTTCGCCGCCCACCCGAGGTGCGTTTCGAGAATCTGCCCCACGTTCATACGGCTGGGAACGCCCAGCGGATTGAGCACGATCTCGACCGGCGTGCCATCCGGAAGATACGGCATATCCTCTTCCGGCAGAATTCGCGCGATGACACCTTTGTTTCCGTGGCGTCCCGCCATCTTGTCGCCGACCGACAGCTTGCGCTTCATGGCGATGTAAACCTTCACGAGCTTGATCACGCCCGGAGGCAGCTCGTCGCCCTTGCGCAGCTTGGCGATCTTTTCGTCGGTGATCTTTTCGAGCACCGCGATCTGGCGCGACGTCATCTCTTCGATTTCGTCGATCTGCTCGTTGACACGGGCGTCCTTGTTCGCGAAGCGCACGCGCTTCAGATCGCGCGAACGGGTCTTTTCGATCGATTCACGGTCGAGAATCGCGCCCTTTGCGAACAGTTTCTTGTTGGTCTTCTCATCGTGCAGGTCGGCAAGCACTTCCTTGCCTTCGAGCAGATTGGCGAGCCGCTTGGCCCGCTCGTCCGTCAGGATGCGGATTTCGTCCGCCAGATTGCGCTGCAGGCGCGCGATCTGCGACTCTTCGATGCGCCGCGACCGCTCGTCCTTGTCCTGTCCCTTGCGGGAGAAGATCTTGCAATCGACGACGGTGCCCTCGATGCCCGGCGGGCAGTAGAGCGAAGCGTCTTTCACGTCGCCGGCCTTTTCGCCGAAGATGGCCCGCAGCAGCTTTTCTTCCGGCGTGAGCTGGGTTTCCCCTTTGGGGGTCACCTTGCCCACCAGAATGTCGCCCGGCTTCACCGTGGCGCCGATGCGGATCACGCCCGACTCGTCCAGGTTGCGCAGGAAGGAATCCGCGATGTTCGGAATATCACGCGTGATTTCCTCCGGACCCAGCTTGGTGTCGCGCGCTTCGATCTCGAATTCTTCGATGTGAATCGAAGTGTAGTAGTCCTCGCGCACCAGCTTTTCGCTGACCAGAATGGCGTCCTCGAAGTTATACCCCCGCCACGGCATGAACGCGACCAGCACGTTGCGGCCGAGCGCCAGCTCGCCCATATCGGTGCAGGGGCCGTCGGCCAGCACCTGGCCCTTGACCACCCGCTGACCCTGATACGCAATGGGCTTCTGGTTGATGCACGTGTTCTGGTTCGAGCGCTTGAACTTCGTCATCTGGTAGATATCGGCGCCGACTTCGCGCGACATCTGACCTTCATGCGCCGTGCCTTCCACACGCACGATGATGCGTTCGGAGTCGACCGAATCGACGATTCCGGCGCGTTTGCAGAGAATCACCGCGCCCGAATCGCGCGCCGTCACGTACTCCATGCCGGTTCCGACATAAGGAGCGTCGCCGCGCAGCAGGGGTACGGCCTGCCGCTGCATGTTCGATCCCATGAGCGCGCGGTTGGCGTCGTCGTTCTCGAGGAACGGAATCAGGCTGGCCGCCACCGAGACGAGCTGCTTCGGGCTGACGTCCATGTACTCGATTTCGTCCCGGCCCTTCAGCACGAAGTTGCCGGCCTGGCGGGCGTTGGCGAGCTCAGGCACAATGCGGCCGGTTTCGTCCAGCTCCACGTTCGCCTGCGCAATGATGTACTTGTCTTCTTCCCACGCCGAAAGATAGTCGCAGTGGGCCACGTATTCGGCCTTCTGCTTGTTCGGCGGAACGGCTTTGTTGGCCTTCTCGAGGGCCTCCCGCTGCACGACGTCGCCGACCTTGAACGACGTATCCCCGGGATTCAGAATGCGTACCTCGTCGACCACCGCGCCGTTGATGACACGCTTGTAGGGGC
>CAZXCO010000298.1:0-9048 GCA_964639095.1 uncultured Solibacteraceae bacterium | reverse complement strand
ATAACCGCGCACCCGGCCCTCCTTATCGATCAGTACGAACCGCGTGCTGTGGTCCATGTTCAGGGTCCCGAGCTTGAATGCGTCGCGATCGAGCATTTCGAGCGTCGCCGGATTGCCGGTCAGAAACGTCCAGCGCGCATCGTTGGCGGAGTACTTCTTTCCGTAGGCTTCGAGCGCCTGCGGGGTGTCGCGCGCCGGATCCACGGTGAAGGAGACCAGCTTGATGTCGGACGAAGTGGCTTTCTGGATCGAGTGCATTTTTGAGCTCATGCGGGGGCAGGAGCTTTCGCAGTTGGTGAAGATGAAATCGGCGATCCACACGTGGCCGTCAAGAGCGGAGCGGTCGAACTTCCGCCCGTGCTGATTGAGCAGTTCGAATTGCGGAACCTCACCGTATACGGGGAGCGGCTTTTCCCTGCCGCAACCGCCGAGCAGAAGGAACAACGAAAGAGCGCAGGCGGCCTGGCCTGCTCGTTTTTTTTGCATTGACATCACCATGAAGGACGATCGAAAATCATTAACCCGTAAATCACCGGAAGATAAATGATCGACGCGAGCAGCACGCGGCGTGCCCGCACATTCGTCAGGTCGAAAGCCACGCGGACGCCCGTATACAGAAACCAGCCGCCAAGGACCAGGGCGCCCACCAGATACACACGCCCGGACATCCCCAGCAGGACCGGAAACAGGCTGACCGGAATCAGAGTGGATGCGTACAGAATGATCTGTCTCCCCGTGGACATACCGTCCGGCTCGACCACGGGCAGCATACGGATTCCGGCGCGAGCGTAATCCTCCCGGTACATCCAGGCGATCGCCAGAAAATGGGGGAACTGCCAGATGAAAAGGATGGCGAAGAGCGTCCAGGCTTCCGGAGTCAGCGATCCGTGGGAGGCCGCATATCCCATCAAAGGCGGCATGGCTCCGGGAAGCGCCCCGATTACCGTCGAAAGATGGGAGCGCTGCTTGAGCGGGGTATAGATAAACAGGTAACTGCCCAGCGTAAAGGCCCCCAGCAACGCCGCGAGCAGATTCACTCCGAGAGCCAGTTCTGTGAAACCGAGAATCGCGAGCACGATCCCGAACCAGAGGGCGCGCCGTGCGGTCAGCTTTCCCGCGGGAAGCGGCCGGCCGGAGGTTCTCCGCATCAGCAGATCCGCGTCGCGCTCGTACCACTGGTTGAGCGCGGCGGTTCCGGAAGCAATGAGCCCGGTGCCGATCAGGGTGTGGATCAGGAGGAGCCAGTTGATCGGGCCGGTCCTTTCCACATCGGCCGCCTGGAGGCCGAAGAAATAACCCACCCCCGTGCTCATCAGAATGAGCCACGTGATCCGGGGTTTGGTCAGTGCGATGTAGGCCCGCATGGGATTCAGCCGCCCTGGGAGGCAGCCGTGACCCTCGTACTCGCAAACTCGCGGGCGAACGCCGGCGCCTTGCTCCGCACCAGGATCGCCAGCGCAATGATCGCCGCCAGCCGCAGTTCCCGGGTTTCAGCGTAATGCAGCAGGGTTCGCAACGAAATCCAAAGTATCACGGCAGTCACGATCAGGCCCGCCCGCAGGTGGTTGACCTTCCCGATGTCTTTTTGCCGTGCGGCCGATCCGGTATTTCTAACTGCCATAAGCAAAATCCAACACGGCGCTCCCGTTCGGCGCGAGCGTCAGCTTGCCTTCCTTCCTGCCGTACTTTTCATGCACGGCCTCGATCGTATAGACGCCCGGGGGAACGTTCTTCAGCGTGAAAGATCCGTCCGCTCCGGTGACCGCGAAGTAGGGATGCGGCGAAACCCCGATGTAACTGCGCATCCACGGATGCACGCCGCAGGTTACGGGAAACAGCACCTCTTCGGAGTCGAAATGTTTGAATTTATGTTCCGCGCGTGGGGGCTGCGATTCGTTCCATGACGCATTGACGCGGCACTCGGCGTGGATGTCGTGATTGATGGGATCGCTGTTCAGAATTTCGAGCTGCTGCCCTTCCATGATGCCGAGCACGTGCGGCGCATAGATGCAGCCGTGCTGGTCGAGCGTCACGGGTGTGGGAGGCGGGGTCCAGCGGGCGTGCGGCAGCCCTTCTTTAATCCATATAAAGACATTGCGCAGCGTGCCGTTTGAATTCACAATCACGGTCTCGGCCCGCGAGGGCGTCTTGTGCTGCTTCTCGCACTGAGGATTGGAAGAGAAATCGATCACAGGCATCACAGGCGGTTTTCCGTGGAATAGAACCCTTCCCGAAATTGTTCCCGCAGTGGCCTCATCGACATGCGCCAGGGGTAAATCGGCGGCGGTATGGCTTTCCGGATGTGTACTGCTGCCGCATGCGGCCAGAAAAAGCAATGGGGCAGCAATCAGACGTTTCAATTTTCATTTTGCCATGCCCGGCTGCATGAAGTCAGGCGCAGCAGTCAGGAGGGTTCCATACCAGCGAGTCGGGCGCGCTTCAGTAAGCTGGCGGATTGACCCGTGCCGCGGAGTCATTTCCGGGTCGCGGCAGCGAGAGGCCGGATGTATAGTGGTAGTCTTCGTTTTGCCAGGCCGTATTGCCGCTCACCGATCCCTTCCGGACCGCAAACCGGAGGCGCGTCCGGTCCCCAGTTCGCGTATAATCGCAGAGTCGGGAATTTTGGGCGCGCGTTTCGCCTTTGTTTTCAGCATGAAACCGTCCCTTGCGCAACTGCGTAGTTTGTAAAGATTTGAAACTCGACCTCGCGCACGTTACCTGAGAGCCATCGAAGCAGTCACTTGTAATTACTAACAGTTAAATGCGGGCTGAATGACGACGAACACGACACCCACAGATCTGAAGGAATTTCCGGAAGTACACCATCTCGGCATGCCCGAGCACCCGGCTCACAAGCCGCCGGGGTCGGGCAAACCGAAGAAGCGCGGACTCATCTGGATTTTTCTGTTGCTGATTATTGCCGGCGTTGCCGGATATGCCGTCTGGAGAGCGGGCCAACCGGGCGCCATTCCCCAGAATCAGGGAAGGGGCGGCGGGCGAAGGGGGGGCAGAAATGCCTCGCTCGGACCCATCCCGGTCGTTACGGCTCCCGTCAAACGGGCGGATTTGCCGGTTTATCTCAACGGCCTCGGAAACGTCACGGCCTACTATACGGTAACCGTGAAGTCGCGGGTCGACGGCCAGTTGATGAAGGTCAACTTCAAGGAAGGCGACATGGTGAAAGAGGGGCAGGTTCTGATCGAGATCGACCCCCGTCCCTACCAGGTGCAACTCGAGCTCGCGCAGGGAACCATGGCGCGGGACCAGGCTTTGCTCGCGAACGCCAGACTCGACCTCGAGCGTTACACCACCCTGCTCGCGCAGGATGCCGTTCCGAAGCAGCAACTCGATACCCAGAAAGCGCTCGTGGCGCAGTATGAAGGAAACATCAAGACCGATCAGGCCAATATCGACAGCGCGAACCTGAATCTGACGTGGGCTCAGGTCAAGGCGCCCATCACCGGCAGGGTGGGTCTGCGTCTGGTCGATCCGGGCAACATCGTTCATGCTTCCGATGCGAACGGCATGATTACGATTACCCAGCTCCAGCCGATCACGGCTCTGTTTACGATTCCCGAAGATAATCTTCCGGAGGTGATGAAGAAACTCCGGGCCGGCATTCATCTGCCGGTGGATGCCTGGAACCGGGACAATTCGAAGAAACTGGCGAGCGGGGAACTCGAGACCGTGGACAACCAGATCGACGCCACGACGGGCACTTCGAAGCTGAAAGCGGTTTTCCAGAACCAGGATTTCGCGCTCTTCCCGCAGCAGTTCGTGAACATCCGGCTGAAGGTCGATACTCTGCACCAGAGAATGGTCGTGCCGGTGGTTGCGATCCAGAACGGCCAGCAGGGCACGTTCGTCTACACGGTTGATCCGCAGACGTCGAAAGTGCATCTCAAGACGGTCAAAGTCGGCGTCACCGACGACACCGATGCCGAGATTCTCAGCGGGCTGACCGAAAGCGATCAGGTTGTCGTCGACGGCACAGACCGGCTCGATGAAGGGACCGAAGTGCGCATCCGCAAGCCGGGCGAACTGGAGGCGATCGCTGCCTCCGGCAATGTCCGCCGGAATCGCAACGGCAACTTCAAAGGGAAGAAAGGCGGGGGCGGGTCTAAGTGAGTCCTTCCCGGATCTTTATCCTCCGGCCCGTCGCGACTTCGCTGATGATGGCGGGGGTGGTCCTGGTTGGTTTCGTCGCGTTCCGGCAGTTGCCGGTGTCGGCGCTGCCCCAGGTGGACTATCCCACCATTCAGGTCCAGACGTTCTACCCCGGCGCGGGCCCGGAGGTCATGACGTCGGCCGTCACGGCGCCGCTTGAAAAGCAGTTCGGGCAGGTGCCGGGGTTGACGCAGATGACGTCGATCAGCTCCTACGGCAGTTCGCTGATCACCCTGCAGTTCTCGCTCGATTTGAGCATCGACGTCGCCGAGCAGGAAGTGCAGGCTTCGATCAACGCGTCGGGGACGTTCCTGCCGGCCAATCTGCCGACGCCACCCGTTTACAGCAAGACCAATCCAGCGGATGCGCCGATTCTGACGCTCGCGCTCACGTCGAAGACGATGCCTCTGCCCAAGGTCGAGGAACTGGCCGAGACACGCATCCAGCAGCGAATATCGCAGCTCAAGGGCGTGGGTCTGGTGAGCATCAGCGGCGGGCAGCGTCCGGCTGTCCGGGTGCAGGCCAATCCCGTCGCGCTGGCCTCTTATGGACTGAGCCTCGATACGCTGCGCACTGCGCTTGCGAGCGCCAATGTGAATCAGGCCAAGGGCAATTTCGACGGGCCGTCGCAGGCGTGGACCATCAACGACAACGATCAGTTGCAGTCCGGCGCAGATTATGCGCCGATCGTCATCGCCTACCGCAACGGCGCGCCGGTGCGGCTGAGCGACGTGGCCACGATTGTCGATGGCGCCGAAGACGCCCGGAAGAAGGCCTGGGTCAATAACGATTCGGCCATCATTTTGAATATCCAGCGCCAGCCGGGAACCAATATTATCGGCGTGGTGGATACGGTGACGGCGCTACTGCCGCAGATCCGCGCATCTCTGCCGACGGGCGTGGACCTGCAGGTCATCACGGACCGGACGACCACGATCCGGGCGTCGGTCGCCGACGTCGAATTCGAACTGATGCTCACGATCGCGCTGGTCGTGATGGTGATCTTCCTGTTCCTGCGCAGTCTCTCGGCGACGATCATCCCCGGTATTGCAGTCCCGCTCTCGCTGGTCGGCACGTTCGCCATCATGTATCTGCTCGGGTACAGTCTCGACAATCTGTCCCTGATGGCGCTCACGATTTCGACCGGCTTCGTGGTGGATGACGCGATCGTGATGATCGAAAACATCGCCCGTTATCTCGAAATGGGCGATTCGCCGATGGAGGCGGCTCTCAGGGGGTCGGCCGAAATCGGATTTACGATCGTTTCACTGACGGTTTCGCTGATCGCGGTGCTGATTCCGCTGCTGTTCATGGCGGACATCGTGGGCCGCCTGTTCCGTGAGTTCGCCGTAACGCTGGCGGTAACCATCATCTTCTCGGCGTTCGTTTCTCTGACCTTGACGCCGATGATGGCGGCGCGAATCCTGAAACACAAACCCGAGCACGAACAGGGCCGCTTCTATCGCTGGTCGGAGTGGGTTTTCGTCAAGACGATCGAGCAGTACGGCCGGATGGTGCGGGTTGTGCTGCGCCATCAGCCCCTGACGCTCCTGGTCGCGGCCGCTACCCTGGCGCTCACCGTGTACATGTACATGGTCGTGCCCAAGGGCTTCTTCCCCGTGCAGGACACGGGCGTGATCCTGGGCATCTCCCAGGCGCCGGAGACCATTTCGTTCAACGCCATGGCGGACAAGCAGCAGGAGCTGGCGAAGTTGATCCTGAAGGATCCGGCTGTGGAGAGTCTCACGTCGTTCATCGGCATCGACGGCCAGAATACGACGATGAACAGCGGCCGCATCCAGATCACTTTGAAGCCGCTGGAGCAGCGGACGGCTTCGGCGTCGGAGGTGATCCGGCGGCTGGAGACGAACCTCCAGCAGGTCTCCGGGATCACTCTTTACATGCAGCCGGTTCAGGACCTCACGGTTGAGGACCGCATCAGCCGGACGCAGTATCAGTACGCTCTCGACGCACCCGACAAGGCGACTCTCGACACGTGGGTTCCGCGCCTTGTGGACCGGCTGAAGCAGATTCCGCAGTTGCGCGACGTAGCGAGCGACCAGCAGAATAACGGCCTCGGCCTTGAAGTCGTGATCGACCGGGATACGGCCGGACGGCTCGGCATCACGCCGCAGAACGTGGACGACGCGCTGTACGATGCCTTCGGGCAGCGCCAGGTCTCGACCATCTATACGCAGGCGAACCAGTATCACGTGGTCCTCGAAGCGCTGCCGCAGTGGCAGCAGAATTCCGACGCGCTGAAGGATATTTACGTGCAGATCGGCTCGGCTTCGGCGAATCTGGCATCGACGATCGCTCTGGCCGGAACCAATACGGCGCTGACCGGCGCGGCCCCGATTTCGCAGGCGCCTTTGCGCGCGTTCACCACGTTCAAGCGGGTGGCGACTCCGGTTACCATCAATCACCAGGGGCAGTTCCCGGTTGTGACTCTTTCGTTCAACCTGGCTCCGAACGCCTCCCTCGGGGACGCCGTGGCGGCCATCCGCAAAACGACGACGGACCTCGGGATGCCGGCGAGCATCGAGCCCACGTTCCAGGGCACGGCGCGCGCGTTCGAGAATTCGCTGGCGAACGAATCGCTGCTGATCCTTGCCGCCATCGTCACCGTCTACATCGTGCTCGGCGTGCTGTATGAGAGCTACATTCACCCGATCACGATTCTTTCCACGCTGCCTTCGGCGGGTGTGGGAGCCATCGCGGCCCTCATCCTCTTCCACGAGGATCTCGATATCATCGCGTTGATCGGCATTATTCTTCTCATAGGCATTGTGAAGAAGAACGCGATCATGATGATCGACTTTGCGCTCGAGGCCGAGCGCAACGAAGGGAAGACGCCCGAAGAGGCCATCTATCAGGCCTGTCTGCTCCGTTTCCGTCCGATCATGATGACCACCATGGCGGCGCTGCTTGGCGCCGTGCCGCTGGCATTCGGCTCCGGTGTCGGCTCGGAGCTGCGAAGGCCGCTCGGCATCACCATCATCGGCGGTCTGATCTTCAGCCAGGTCCTGACGCTGTTCACCACACCGGTCGTGTACCTGTGGTTCGGGCGGATCGCAGGCTGGGTCCGGCATCTGCGCGGTTCGCAGCCCGACGACCAGATGTCCCTGCCGGAGCTGATATGACGACAAGTCTCTGGTCCTGCCCTGCCGCCGCCGCGGGCCGGAACGTCCACGCCACGCAGGTATAAGAGGACAGGATGAGCATTTCAAAGCCGTTTATCGAACGGCCGGTTGCGACCACTCTCCTCACAGTGGCGCTTTCGCTCGCCGGTGGAATCGCTTATTTTCAACTGCCGGTATCGGCACTCCCGCAGGTCGACTTCCCGACCATCAACGTTTCGGCGTCGCTTCCCGGCGCGAGCCCCGAGGTGATGGCGGCCTCGGTGGCGACGCCGCTCGAAAAGCAGTTCACGCGTATCGCGGGCGTCACGGAAATGACCTCCCGCAGCACCGTGGGGAGCGCGAACGTCACCCTGCAGTTCGATCTGAGCCGCGACATCAATTCGGCGGCCCGGGACGTTCAGGCGTCCATCAACGCCGCGCGCGGTTATCTGCCTTCCAATCTGCCGCGCAATCCCTCATACCGCAAGCAGAATCCGGCCGACCAGCCGATTCTGATTCTGGCCCTCACATCGGAAGTGGTGCCCCGGCCGGAGTTGTACGACATCGCGTCTTCGGTTTTCGCCCAGAAACTGGCGCAGGTCGAGGGCGTAGGTCAGGTGGATGTCAGCGGCAGTTCTCTGCCGGCCGTTCGCGTGGAAGTCAACCCGCAGCCGGTCTCAAAATACAACGTCGGCCTGGATCAGATCGGCACTTTTCTGGCCAGTGCCAACGCGCTCAAGCCGAAGGGGGCGCTGGAGAACGGGTCCACGATGACGCCGCTCATCGTCAGCGACCAGCTTCTCCAGGCCAAAGATTACAAGAATCTCATCGTCGTCTTCCGCAACGGCTCTCCGGTTCGGCTCTCCGATCTCGGCCGCGTGGTTGATTCCGTCGAAGACGTGCGCAATCTCGGCCTGGCCGACGGCAAACCGGCGGTGCTGATTCAGGTCAGCCGCCAGCCGAACGCGAATGTCGTCGACACCGTACAGCGGATCAAGGACCTGCTGCCGCGCTTCCGGGCGTCGCTGCCGCCGACGGTGAACTTCACGGTCGAAAACGACCGCACCACGACTATCCGCGACTCCGTGCGCGACGCGCAGCGCAACATGCTGATCTCGGTCGCGCTCGTGATCATGGTGGTTTTCGTTTTCCTGCGTAACGTCTGGGCGACTTTCATCCCGAGCATCTCGGTGCCGGTGTCGCTGATCTCCACCTTCGCCGCGATGTATCTGCTCGGTTACACGCTCGACAACCTGTCGCTCATGGGCCTGACGATCGCGACCGGATTTGTGGTGGACGACGCCATCGTCGTCATCGAAAACATCACCCGGCACATGGAGAACGGGCTGACGCCCATGCAGGCGGCGCTGCGCGGCGCCGGGGAGATCGGCTTTACCGTGCTCTCGATGAGCATTTCGCTGGTGGCCGTTTTTATCCCGATTCTGATGATGCCGGGCATCATCGGCCGCCTGTTCCGCGAGTTCGCGATGGTGCTCTCGGTTTCGATCGGCGTGTCTCTGCTGATCTCGCTGACCGCGACTCCGATGATGTGCTCGCGGCTGCTCAAAACAAAGCACTCGCACGGCAAGCTGTATAACCTGACGGAAAAATGGTTCCAGTGGGTGATTTCCACCTATGCGTCCGCGTTGCAGGCGGTGCTGCGCCATCCCGCGCCCGTGCTGCTGGTCATGCTTCTGACGATCGGCGTCAGCGGATATCTTTATGTGAAGATCCCCAAGGGATTTTTCCCGCAGCAGGA
>CAZXCO010000297.1:0-4521 GCA_964639095.1 uncultured Solibacteraceae bacterium | reverse complement strand
TAAGAACTCGATCTGGCCGTTCAATTTTGGCCTCTCCTGCTGTTATGTCGAGATGGCCACCAGCATTACGAGCAAATACGACCTGGCGCGTTTTGGCGCCGAGGTGATCCGGGGGACGCCGCGGGAAGCCGACCTGATCGTCATCGCGGGCACGGTGTTCATTAAGATGGCGCCGGTGATCAAGCGTCTGTATGAACAAATGATGGAGCCGCGCTGGGTGGTCTCGATGGGATCGTGCGCTAATTCAGGAGGCATGTACGACATCTACAGCGTCGTACAGGGCGTCGACAAATTTCTTCCAGTGGACGTCTACGTGCCTGGCTGTCCGCCGCGGCCGGACGCTTTCCTCGAAGGTCTGATGCTGTTGCAGAAAGCGGTCGGAACGGAGCGCAGGCCCCTGAGCTGGATGGTTGGGCCGCAGGGCGTGGAGAAGCTCCCGCCGCCTTCGCTGCGCGACCTGAAGCGAGCCGTTCGGCGGCAGGCCACGGATCTGCGGCCTGTTGACGAGGTCTGACGCCGAAATGGGAACAGTTCAGGTGCTCGAAACCGAATTCGGAGCTTCCCCGGCAGCGCCCAAAGCGTATCGGGACGGCATCCCTACGTTCTGGGCGCATCGCGACCAGCTCCACCGCGTGTTGGCTTTTCTCAAGGAGAGGGTACCGAGTCCCTACAGGCTGCTCTACGATCTCACAGCCATTGACGAACGTACACGTACGCATCATCCGGATGAAAAGCGCGGTGATTTCACATTGGTCTATCACCTGTTTTCCTTTGACAGGAACGAGTACATCCGCGTCAAAATTCCGATCTATGAGAGCGCACTTTCTGCAGATACGATCACCGACCTGTGGCCGGCGGCGAATTGGTACGAGCGGGAAGTGTGGGACATGTTCGGGATCAGGTTTTCCGGCCATCCCCATCTGACGCGCATACTCATGCCTCGCACCTGGGAAGGTCATCCTCTGCGGAAAGATCACCCGGCGAGAGCCACCGAGATGGGAGAATACCACCTGCCAGAAGCCAAAGAGGAAGCCGAGCAGGACGCGCTGCGGTTTCGTCCCGAGGAATGGGGCATGCAGCGTACACGCGGCGACAGCGACATCATCTTTTTGAACATCGGACCGCAGCATCCGGGAACGCATGGCGTCCTGCGCATTGTGGTTCAGCTCGATGGAGAGGAGATCGTGGATTGTGTTCCCGAGATCGGCTTCCACCATCGCGGCGCGGAAAAGATGGGAGAGCGGCAGACCTGGCACACCTACATTCCCTACACCGACCGGGTCGACTACCTTGGCGGCGTGATGAACAATCTGGCTTACCTCATGGCGGTGGAGAAGCTCGCAGACATCACCGTTCCGCCACGCGCCCAGACGATCCGGGTCATGTTGGCCGAGTTATTTCGCATTATCAGTCATCTGGTGTGGTACGGGACCTTCTCCCAGGATCTCGGGCAGTTGTCGCCGGTGTTCTACACGTTTAATGATCGCGAGCGCGCCTTCGCCATCATCGAAGCGATTTGCGGGGCGCGCATGCACCCCAACTGGTTCCGGATCGGCGGTGTGGCGCAGGATCTTCCGCAAGGCTGGGATCACATGCTTCGCGAGTTCATAAAATACCTGCCCCCGAAGCTCGCCGAATACGACCGGGAGATTCTGGGCAACCGTATTTTTCAGGCCCGCACGAAGGGCGTGGGGGCGATCACCACCAGGGAAGCGATCGAATGGGGCATCACCGGTCCCATGTTGCGCGCCTGCGGCTTCGAATGGGATTTTCGTAAGAAGCAGCCGTATTCAGGCTACGAACAATTCCAATTCGACATCCCGACCGGAACCAACGGCGATTGCTACGATCGCGCGCTGGTGCGGGTCGAGGAGATGCGACAGAGCCTGCGCATTATCGAGCAGTGCGTAAACCAGATGCCCGGCGGGCCCTACAAATCGGATCAGGCGCTGGGTTCGCCGCCGCTCAAAGAACATACGATGCACGACATCGAGACGCTGATCACGCATTTCCTGAGCGTGAGCTGGGGCCCGGTGATCCCGCCTGGCGAGGCACTCGGTGCCATCGAAGCCACGAAGGGCAATAACGGTTATTACCTCGTGAGCGACGGGAGCACTTATTCGTACCGGACGCGCATCCGGACGCCTTCATTCGCTCACATTCAGACTTTGCCGCTGATGTGCCGCGGCAGGCTGATACCGGATTTATTGGCGGTGCTGGGGGCCATGGATTACGTTCTGGCCGATATCGATCGTTGAGGAGGAAGCGTTGCTGTCTGAAGAAGAGAAGCGGGAGATCGAAGCGGAGTTTCCCCACTATCCAACGAAAAACGCGCTCACGATTGACGCCATGCGGATTGTACAGAAGCACCGCGGCTGGGTTTCGGACGAAGCCCTGGATGACATCGGCGAATTACTCGGCCTGTCCCGGTCCGATCTGGACGGTGTTGCGACGTTCTACAATCTGATCTTTCGCAAACCCGTCGGCAAGCACGTCATCTACCTGTGCGACAGCGTGAGCTGCTGGATCATGGGATGCCGGCAGCTTGGGGATCATCTCACGACCCGGCTGGGTGCTCAATTCGGAGAAACGAGCGCGGACGGACAGTTCACCTGCGTGCCCATCGTTTGCCTGGGTGCATGCGACCATGCGCCCGTGATGATGATCGACGATGATCTCCATCTGGACCTGGAGCCCTCCCGGCTGGACGCAATTCTGGAGCGCTACCGATAGCCATGGAGACGCCGCTGACCAGCAACATCCGACCCGGCCAGGAGCCACCTGACGTGCGCGCCTACGAGCGGGCTGGCGGCTACCAAGGGCTGCGCAAGGCGCTCAATTCCATGACGCCAGCGCAGATTGTGGAAGAAGTCAAGGCATCAGCCCTACGGGGCCGGGGCGGCGCAGGCTTTCCTACGGGGATGAAGTGGGGCCTTGTTCCCAATGGACCGGACGCACCTCGCCCAAAGTATCTGGTGGCCAACGGCGACGAAATGGAGCCGGGCACGTTCAAGGACAGGCTCCTACTGGAAGGCGATCCGCATCAGCTCATCGAGGGCATCGTCATCGCCGGTTACGCCACAGGCACCGATGTCGCGTACGTGTTCCTGCGCGGAGAATACAAGCTGGCGGCGCAGCGAGTCTCCAAAGCGATAGAGGAAGCCTATCAAGCCGGTTATCTTGGCCGCAACATCGCCGGCTCCTCATACGGCCTGGAGATGCATCTGCATGTCAGCGCCGGGCGCTATATGTGCGGCGAAGAAACCGGGATGCTGAATGCTCTGGAGGGCAAGCGAGCCAATCCCAGGGCGAAACCTCCGTTCCCGACCGTCTCCGGACTTTGGGGCAAGCCGACAACCGTCAATAACATCGAGACTCTGTGCAACGTTCCGCACATCGTGAATCGGGGCGCGGCCTGGTTTCGCGGCCTGAGCCGCACCAAGGATGGCGGCACGAAGCTGTATGGCGTCAGCGGGAAAGTGAAGCGTCCCGGTCTGTGGGAACTGCCCATGGGCACCACGGCCCGGGAAATTCTGGAAGAGCACGCCGGCGGTATGCGCGATGGACTTCGCTTCCGCGGGCTGCTTCCCGGCGGGGCGTCGACCGACTTTCTGATCGAGGAACATCTTGACCTGCCGATGGATTTCAACGAACTCCAGAAGGCAAAGAGCCGCATGGGTACAGGCACCATGATCGTCCTCGACGACAGGACCTGCCCGGTGGGGATGGTCTGGAATCTGGAGCATTTCTTCGCGCAGGAGTCCTGCGGCTGGTGTACGCCATGCTGGAGCGGTCTCAACTGGGCCGCGCGGACCCTGCTGGCGATGGAGGAAGGCCGCGGGCAGCCGGGCGATATCGAGAAGCTTGCGTTTCAAACCAGATTTCTGGCGCCGGGCAACACCTTCTGTGCCCTGGCGCCAGGCGCGGCAGAGCCCCTGCAAAGCGCACTCCACTACTTCCGGGAAGACTTTGAGCGACACATCCGCGAGAAGAGGTGTCCGTGGAAATAAAGCCAGCCACGGTCCACATCGACGATCGGGCATACCGCGTGAATGCGGAAGAGAATCTTCTGCACCAATGCCTCTCGCTTGGTTTTGACCTGCCGTACTTCTGCTGGCATCCGGCGCTCGGCTCGGTCGGCGCCTGCCGCCAATGCGCCGTCAAACAATACAAGGACGAACACGACAAGCAAGGGCGCCTGGTGATGGCGTGCATGACGCCCGCCGTGGACGGTACGCGCATCTCGATCCACGATCCGGACGCGGTGGCCTTTCGGGCCGGCATTATCGAAGGTTTGATGCTCAATCATCCGCACGATTGCCCGGTGTGCGATGAAGGCGGCGAGTGCCATCTGCAGGACATGACCGTCATGACCGGACACGATTATCGCCGGTATCGTTTCAAGAAGCGGACGTTTCGCAATCAGTATCTCGGGCCGTTCCTGAACCATGAAATGAACCGCTGCATTCAGTGTTACCGCTGCGTGCGGTTCTACCGGGAATACGCAGGCGGCTCGGACTT
>CAZXCO010000296.1:0-5533 GCA_964639095.1 uncultured Solibacteraceae bacterium | reverse complement strand
AGCGTGCTCACGATACCGCCACCTCAACGTGGTGGGGAGAGGAGGGTCTGCGGCCTGATTTGCCTGGCGGGCGCCACTCGCGTTGCTGCACTCTTAGTGGTTTCTCTCACTGCACCCCTCGTCGCGGCTCCATCACTCGATCCGGAGGCGTTGCGCGCCTTTGCCAATCTCAGTGCCGGCGAGTGGAATGATGTGAACCGGGGCGCCCTGCAGGTGAGAGTTCTCGACACACGGGAAAAGCGTGAGGTCGCAGTCGTCGGCGTTGCACGTTTGCAGGCGACAACAGCGTGTTTCCTTGCGAAATTCCAGGATATCGAGAACTTCAAGAAAAATCCGGCTGTGTTGAGAATTGGAAAAATCAGGCTTCCTGTCGATCCGCACAATCTGGACGGCTTTAAGCTTGAGCAGCGGGATATTACTGACCTGCGCAACTGCAGCGTCGGGCATTGCAGCGTCAGGGTTTCATCCGAAATGATTGAGCGTTTGCGCAGCGATGTGGCCTGGTCCCGGCCCGACTATGCGATGCAGGCCCAGTCCGTAGTTCGCGAGGAGGCGCTGGCGTATATCGAAAAATACCTGCAAAAGGGTAATGCGGCTCTTATTGAATATCGCGACAAACACAATCCGGTGAGGCTGGCGCGGGAATTCCTCGGCCTTCTCCACGCGAAACCCGGTGTGGCGGAATTCGCTCCGGAATTCCGCCCCCACCTTGCGCTTTATCCGGCCAATGCCCTGCCGGGCGTCAGCGAGTTCCTCTACTGGTCTACGGAAAGCTTTGGCCTGAAGCCGGTCGCCAGCATCACACACGTTTTTATCTATGCTCAGCCTGGAGAGGCGGCCATCGCCAGCAAGCAAATTTACGCCAGTCATTATTTCGATGCCTCCCTCGGGTTGACTGCAGCCTGGGACGACACGAACGACCCGTCGCATCCAGCCATGTATCTCGTCTATTTGAATCGTTCTCGCATCGACCTGCTGAGTGGATTCGCTGGCGGCTTACGGCGAGCGATGCTGCGCGGCCGGCTGCGGGATGGAATGCGAAAGAATCTGACCGAGGTCGTCCGCAAGCTGGAATCTTCCTGTGCGAACCAGCCCGATGCCGCTTCAACTACGCAGTAGCTCACCGGAAAGGCGCCTCGTGTACCGCGCTGTCCTGCTCGGCTTCGGCTGCGTCCTGTTTGTTTATCTGCTTGTTCGCCTTGGAGCCGCAGGGATTGTTTCGTTACTACTGCGAGTCGGCTGGCGCTTCGGTTTGATCGCCGCGCTCTACGCCGGGCATCAAATGGTTCGAACTCTCGCCTGGCGGAAATGTTCGATAGCGAGCCAGCCGCTCTCTTATTGGGACATGGTGAAAATCCGCCTTTCCGGCGAGGCGGTTCAGTTCCTGACCTTCACCGGACCATTCCTGGCGGAGCCGGCCAAAATGTGGCTTCTGAAGAGGCGGGGCTTGGGTCCGAAGCAGGCTGTCGCGGCAACCGTTTGCGAGTATCTGCTCTACAACATCACGTCAGCCGCATTTGCCGTAGGCGGCCTGATGTACCTGCGCAACAACTTCGAGCTCTCCAGACCGGTAACAGTGGCCGCGAAGGTGACTGTCTATGCCCTGAGCGCATTTCTCTTTACCGCCGCGTACGCCATCGTTTCGCGGACATATTTGATCGGCGCCCTGATCGAATACGCCAGAAGACTCCCGCTCGCCGGAAGGTATGTGCGACTCGACAGAAGGGATGTCCGCGATACAGAGGACTTTTTGTTCGCCGTTCTTCGCGACCGTCCGCTGCGGCTGCTCATGACTCTGGGGATCGAGTTCACCGCACAGGCGCTGCTCGTTCTGGAGTTGATGGTATACCTCTGGAGCGCCCGGATTCCCTTTTCCGCCTCACAATCGCTCGTGATCGAGGCCGGGGCCAAATTCATCAGTCTGGCGTTTTTCTTCATTCCCGGGCAGACGGGTGCCGCCGAGGGCGTTTATGCCCTCATTTTTGAAGCCGTCGGACTATCCGCGTCCGGCGGCTTTACGCTGGCGGTGGTGCGGCGCCTCCGGAGCCTCCTGATTGCCGGGACCGGATTGGCATTCGCATCAACTACGAAAGAATTTGCGGCCGACACCGGGCCGGGAAGTTCGTGATGGAGACACAGCGCGGGAACAACGAGCCGGGCATGAGTGAGGGATATGTATGACGAATCGGACTTCGCCGGCATCTCTTGTTCGCGTCCTCATTGACAGGGGCATCCGGGACAAAAGGCTCCTGGCTGCTTTCGCCCAGGTGCGCAGAGCAGATTTTGTTCCGGAAGAATTTGCGGGCGAGGCGTACATGGACGAACCCATCAGCATCGGTCACGGTCAGGTCACGACTCAGCCGTCTCTGATCGCTTCGATGGTACAGGCGCTTCGCCTGAAAGGAATGGAGAAAGTCCTGGAGATCGGCGCGGGCTTTGGCTTTCAAACCGCGATTCTCTCGATGCTGTGCCACGAGGTCTTCTCGATCGAAAGGCTGGCCGAACTGGCTTCGGCGGCCGAGTCCAACCTGAGAAAAGCCGGGATCCGGAACGCCACGGTTGCCGTCGGCGACGGCAGTCTGGGTCTGCCGAATCATGCTCCATTCGATGCAGTGATTGTTTCCGCTGCCGCTCCTGAGGTCCCTCAGCCTCTCATTGATCAACTGAAAGACGGCGGAAGGCTGGTGCAGCCGATTGGCCCTGGCGGCGCAGAGGCCGTTACGTGCTTTCAGAAGATTCAGGGAAGTCTCATTAAGAAGGAGATCGTCACGGGCGCTTATTTCGTTCCGCTTGTGGGAGCATTCGGAGTGCGGAAGGTCTGAGAAGCCGGAGACTTATGTCCGATTCTGAGTGACCGGCAGAAATTCGGCTCACACCGGAAGGGTACGAACTGGTCCCGAGCCCTCCGTCTCAGTCCCGACAGCCGTGAACGATTCCAGACTCCAGGCTTCTTCCGGTGTAGATTCATCCTTCCGAAGGATATACAGGCCACCGTCCTCAGCGCGCACTTTGAAGTACGAATCACGTGGGCCGTACCAACGGTCCAGCAACTCTTCAACAACTCGTACCTGCTGCCCGAGCTGAAAACGGATCGGGAGGCCGTCCTGGCATTCGACTGACACCTTCATCTTCGATTCCATGTTAGCCAGCTTCACGGACCCTGATGCGAAGCTTACGATCGAACTGGAGGGTCTGGTTCGTGGGCCTGGCATGGTTTCGCTTTTACGCGGAGCTCAACGATTTCCTGCTGCCCGACAGCCGGGGGAAACGGATGAAACGGCGGTTCGACACGACCGGACCTGTGAAAGACCTCATCGAAAGTTTCGGCGTTCCGCACACTGAGGTTGACCTGGTCCTGATTAACGGCGGACCGGCGGCATTCTCCACTCCGGTACGGGATGGCGATTCTGTCTCCGTGTACCCGGCGTTTCATTCATTGGACATCTCATCGGTCACGCGGGTAAGGCCAGCGCCACCGGCGGCGTTTCGCTTTGTTCTCGATGTTCACCTCGGACGTCTTGCCGCGTACCTCCGGATGCTCGGTTTCGATACAACGTACAGAAACAGCGCATCCGATCGCGAATTGGCAGGTCTTGCCCAACGCGAAGACGCCATCCTGGTGACGCGGGACCGGTACCTGCTCATGCGGTCCGAGGTGGTCCGTGGATACTGGGTTCGTTCCAGCAATCCAAAGAGCCAATTGCTCGAACTCTCCGTGAGATTCGATCTGGCCAGCTCGATGAAACCGTTCACGAGGTGCATGTCCTGTAACGGCTCACTGGAAATCGTGGCGCCTGAATCCGTGCGGCAGAGCTTACCGCCGAGGGTGCGCGAGAAACGCGAGTTCCGCCGCTGTTCCGCCTGCGGGAAGGTCTACTGGGAAGGAACGCATCATGACCGAATGACCCGGATGCTGGAGTGGCTCAGGGTGAACGCTCGGCATTGATTACCCAACTGTGGGACCGTTGTCGCCAGCAGACTGGTAGTTCGCGGATTGGAAACCCGCTCCCTCGATCGAAAGATTCCGTTCGCTGACGTCGGCACGGGCGTGGAGGAACTCGTTCACCAGCCATGCATTGCTCTGAATATGCTCGGTCACGCGGGGGATTCGAAACCTGCTTACACCCCGGGCGAGGGCGGAAAACAGAATAATCTGATCGGCGGCGAAGGTATCGAGCGTCGCAGAGGAGTTCACGTCTTCGAGGAGTTGGCGGGCGACTCGTTCTCCGATCGCTTCTGCCGGCCGGTGGGGAGCGCCGGCCCAGTCCGATCCGAGTCGCCAGCCTCCGTCGAAGTTCGCGAACATGGCAAGGGCGGCGCCGCGTTGCAATGCGCTTTGTTCCTCGATCAGATCGATTTCCGCATCCTGTCCCGAGCCTCGCAGCACTCTCCTCGCTGCGTCCGCCATACGCTGCGCAACTCGACGCTCCTCGAGGTGGGAAGCAAGCGCTATGCCGGAGAACCCTTCGAGCGTTCCTTGTTGCTCCCGCACGATCGACTGCAGCGCAGCGACAGGCTTCGCGCGAAGCCGGAGAATTCCGCCTCCGATCGGCACGTATCCAGGGCGCTGCATTTCTATTTCGGCCTGAACGCCCATACGCCTCAGAAGCGGCAGCATGACATCGCGAACGTGAAAGAAGGAAGGGGCGAAGTCCTGGAAGACTCCCCCTCGAATTTCGGCCGCGATGGGATGCGACCCGAACATCATGACCGGAAGCGCTGTCAACGCGAGAAGTGTGGAGGAACCGGCGGAGCCGATGTCCCACGTATATTCGGCCACACCTGCCTGAACGCTGTCAGGCCAGAAACGGAATTCACGGGAGCCGCGGCAAACACCCTCTGTGCGGCCGTGGACAAGTTCACAAATGGCTTCGATCACGTGAACATGCTGGGGCTGAAGGCCGGGCTTGAGACGGCGCACTCTCGCGTTTGCGACGTGGACCGGCGTCCCTGTGAGGGCAGCCAGAACCACAGCTTGCCGGACGATGGTGCCGCTCCCCGAATAGCGGGAACCGTCGATTTCGACCATTGGCGATGCAGCGTCGGAAGCCGGCATCTCAGCGTACCGACTCAAGGATCCTGTTGCGTTTGGGCTCGAGGCCCACTCGGATTTTCGCCGCGATCAGCCACACGAACTGCGGTCGCCCGTCCAACAAATGCCGCGAGTTTCTTCGCCTCGGCCGGAAGCCGGAGCGCTTTGGCACTTGCCAGGGTTTCTGCCTCGGCAGGACAATCCGGATTGGGAATCGGCCTTCCATGAAAACTCACAGGGGCAAATGAAAAGCCGATCGGCCATGCATCGCTTGTTAGTGTTCCCGCCCGCCTGAGCTGCCGGAATGCGCCAAATGACTCAACCTGACCGCAGGGGCGACGCACATCGGCTGAACAATGCGATCTTTTCAGGCAGATCGTGCAAGCCGCAGGCAATCATCAACTTGACCCCCTGTTCCTCGCAAGCGCGCCTCATGCTCTCGCACTCGGGACATGGGAGACACACGGAAGCAGAATACTCGCGCGAACGGATTTCAATTCC
>CAZXCO010000295.1:0-2132 GCA_964639095.1 uncultured Solibacteraceae bacterium | reverse complement strand
CTTCGAGCGAAGTCCTCCATCGGATCGCGGGCCTGTTGCGCGTCTCCGAGCCGGAACTCGCGGAGCACGTCGATCGCCTGCTGGCCGAAAAACGCGCCCAGGAGCGGCAGATCGATCATCTCAAGACCCGTCTGGCCCAATCGGCTGCGCGCGATCTCGAATCCAGAGCGAAGGAGAAGAGCGGCGCGACCTATCTCATTACGCGCGTCGACGGACTCGACCGGCAGCAGATGCGCACGCTGGCTGACACATTCCGGAACAAGTGGAAATCGGCCGTGGTCGTGCTCGCATCGTCCGAAGACAGCACGGTCTCGATCGTAGCGGCCGTAACGAAGGATCTGACGCAGAAACTCCAGGCTGGCAGACTGGTCGGCACGCTCGCTCAGGCGGTCGGGGGCAAGGGCGGCGGCCGTCCCGACATGGCGGAAGGCGGCGGCAAGGACCCGGCGGCTCTGCCTCAGGCTCTGGCGAATCTGACGGCCGAGGTGGAGAGCAAATTATGACCGTTTACGGGATGCCGGTTTCCCGCTGCATCAGGCTCATATGACCCCCGAATCTCCCTGGGACGCCATCGTCATCGGCGCCGGACCCACCGGCCTCGCCTGTGGCATTGAAATCAAACGCCGCGGGCTGAGCGCGATCATCATCGACAAGGGTTGTGTCGTCAATTCGCTGTACAACTACCCGACGCACATGACCTTCTTCACTACGCCCGAGCTTCTGGAAATCGGCGACATTCCGATGACCAGCATGTACGACAAGCCGACCCGCACCGAGGCACTGAAGTATTACCGGCGCGTGGCGGAACACTACAAGCTCGACATCCACCAGTACGAACGCGTCGAATCGATTGACGGCGCCGACGGTGCTTTCACTGTCCCGACGACCGATCGTCTCGGCGTCCGGCATTGTTATCAGGCGAGGAAAATCGTCATTGCCACGGGCTATTACGACGTTCCGAATCTTCTGGGAGTACCGGGTGAGGATCTTCCCAAAGTGATCCATTACTACAAGGAAGCACACCCGTACTACAACCACGACGTGCTGGTCGTCGGGGCGAAAAATTCCGCGGCCATTGCGGCGCTTGAGCTTTATTGGACCGGCGCCCGTGTCACTCTGATCCATCGCGGTCCGGCGATTCATAAACATGTGAAATACTGGATCAAACCAAATATAGAAAACCGTATAAAGAACAACGAAATAAAAGCGTATTTCAATTCTTCCGTGACGGAAATTTTTCCGGACTCCGTCAGCATCCGGACTCCCGACGGCAACCTGCGGATTCCGAACGACTTCGTCTTCGCGATGACCGGATATAGTCCGGATCTGCCATTCCTCAATGCCAACGGGATTGTGCTCGAGACCTCAACGCTGAAGCCCCGCACGGACCCCGAAACCCTCGAAAGCGATCGTAAAGGCATATTTCTCGCCGGAGTGATCGTTGCAGGAATGCATACAAACGAAATTTTTATTGAAAACGGCCGTTTTCACGGGCGCCAGATCGCGGGCGCCATTGCCGCGCAGCTCAGGTAAGTACCAGATCCCCATCACTCTGTATCGATCCGTACCGGACTGGTACGCAGTGGCATCGTGCGTGCTGTTATGCAACTTCGCACAGGCTCACTGAATCAATGTAAGTGGAATTTGAAGGGGGTATATGTTAAATTCGCTGCTCGGTTCCATATTTGGTTGTGCCCATAACCGGACGACCTTTCCTTTGACCCCGTCACGCAAGGCGAAGCTGTCGGAAGGAGCTCGCCGGAACACTTATATTGTCTGCCTCGATTGCGGAAAAGAGTTCGATTATAACTGGAAAGAGATGCGTATTGGCGACCCTGTCGGGAAATCCGCGATCTCGCCGGCTTCCGTTCACACTGAGCAGCGGATTGCTCACTGAAAGCACGCGCCGGGCGCGCGTGATTCGGGACGCGTGAAAGGACAGCGCGCCATTCGGAATGAGCCCCGCGGAAGGGTCCAGTCTCTTCCGCAGGGCTGACGGTTACACTGCCTGGCGGAGCAGCACGCTGCTGCCAGCGGTGCTCCCAATCCTACTGCACCCGGCCGTTGTGCTTGTCCCGATGAATCTGCCGGCTCATTTTGTTCTGCTGGCGATTCACAAGCCGTTTCTCGCC
>CAZXCO010000294.1:0-2310 GCA_964639095.1 uncultured Solibacteraceae bacterium | reverse complement strand
ACAGCGCTTGAGACGATCACGCACCGGGAGTGCAGGTGAATACGGCGTCAACTTTGCAAGGAGGAGACGACCATGACGCGAGATGCACGAATCCTGTCGGGAATCATCCTGATTACCGTCCCCCACTGTCCAATATGGAGGCTACTTTCCGCTGACCTCTGTCATGAACCGCAGCAGCCGTTATATGGATAATCCGCTGCGCCAGAATTTCTTCCGCGCGGGCCATGCCCACGCGGGCGTATTCATTCTGCTGGCGCTGATCTGCCAGGTGCTCGCGGACGCGGCGGCGCTGCCCCGCTGGCTGTTATGGATTGGGCGGGTGGGCGCGCCCGCCGCAGCCATCCTGGCGCCGCTCGGTTTCTTCCTTTCAGTCGCTTCGCCCGGCGCGGCGGAGCCGGGTCGAGCCGTCTGGTTCATCTACATCGGGGCGCTGATCCTCGCCGCTTCCGTCCTGATTCCCGGAATCGGACTGCTTCGCGCCTGATAGCCTGCTAGAAGCTCAGCCGCGCCTGAAACTCGACGACTCGCCCGGCGAGCCCCGCGTCCGCCCGGCCGAACTGCGGATTATCGGCATGCGCGGCGTTGTCGCCGAACGTGATGGGCGAGAGGTTGAGCCGGTTGAACGCGTTGTACATGTTGCAGCGCAGGTCCAGGCGCGTCGCTTCGCCCAGCCACGGATTCGGGATGCTGGTCGATTTCACGAAGCTGAAGTCAGTCGAAAAATAGCGCGGTCCGCGCCAGGAGTTGCGTCCGATTCCGGGGAAGCCCGAGTTGGTGATATCGAAATACTGCGCGCCGCCCAGAGGGAAGTTGGACCCTGTGACGAACGCGCTCACGCTCTCATCATGCCCCGCGCCGCCGAAGTAGGCTATCGGGCGCGTTGGCGAGAGTGTCGCCCCTCCTGGCGTGTTGATGGACTGGCCGATCACCGGAGTCCACGGCAGGCCCGAATGCGCCTGCAGGATGGCGTTCAGCTCAAAGCCGCCCAGAATCTTCCCAAGCAGGCCATGCTGAGTCCGGAAGAACGGAAGATCGTACAAACCCGAGATCAGGAAATTGTGGGTGCTGTCGAAATCCGAAGGTCCTCTCTCGGTGCGATCGTCCTGCGGGAACGTCTGGTTTGTGACGCTCCCGGGTCCGCCGAAGGAAAGATTATCGATGCTTTTCGACCAGGTGTAGTTGGCGTTCAACTGGAACCCGTTCGAAAACTGGCGGGTCAGGGTGAAGAGGAAGGCATTGTAGTTCGAGTTCACGTCGGGCGTGGGAAAGAAAACGCCGGTAAAAGCGGAATTCTGCGGATAGATAAAATTCTGGTTCACCAGCCGGATCAGTTTGTGATCAGTGCTTCCCTGATAGCCGGCCGTGGCCACCAGCCGGGCGGGCAGCTTCTCCTGAACCTCAAACGAGTAAATGTAGGCGTAACCGTTCGGAAGGTCTGCCGGCGCTCCAAAGATGGTGACTCCCGCGCCGTTCGGGGCGCCGGTTGCCGGATTGATGCCCTGCGCGAGAGCGGTGTTCGCCGGATAGCTGAGCGGTGAGTTGTTCGCGCCGAAGACGTATTGAATTTTGCCGTCCGCGAACGGCGTATCCGCGGTTCCGCAGCACACGCCGTAGCTGGCGAAGTTCGGCGGGTTCTGGCTCGAATTGGCGAGAAGGTTATTGTAGATGCGGTTGAAGAAAACGCCAAAGCCGCCGCGCACCACAAAATTCCGGTTGAATGCCTCCGGGTTGTAAGCAAAACCGAAGCGTGGACCGAAGTTGTTCCGGTCCGGCCGCGAGAGTTCGGTGACCGGGACCACCTTTGCATCCTGCAGGAAGTTGGAGCCGAAGATCAGGTTGCTCAGGTCATCGTTCTTCTCGCGCAGCGGGGTAAAGTACTCCCACCGCAGCCCGAGGTTCAAGGTGAGGTCGCGCGTTACTTTCCAATCGTCCTGCACGAACAGCCCGTACGTGGCGGTGCGGTAATAACGCTGCGCGTCGGCCGGCGCGCCGGTGATCGGGCTGGCGTCGATCTGCTCGAATTTGGCGGCATCGTTGGCGAAGTTAAAAAGCCCGCCGAAGGAGTAAAGGGGGCGCGCCCCGCCCAACTGGTTGTTGTTGTCCTGTTCCTTCCGCAGTTCGCCCCCGAACTTCAGGTTGTGGTTCCCGATCACCCAATTGAGCGAATCGCGGAATTCGTAAGTGTTCTGCGCGAAAATGGCCGGCGTGGTCGGGCCCTGCGGCGCTCCCCAGCGAATGCGGTCGAAGGGAAGCTCCTCGATCTCGATGCGCGGAATCCGGAAATCGGCGTTGGATGCGGCCGTCAACTGG
>CAZXCO010000293.1:0-5644 GCA_964639095.1 uncultured Solibacteraceae bacterium | reverse complement strand
GCGTCTCGTACAGCGAGTTTCTCGATGAAGTGCGTGCCGGCCATCTCACCGAGGTCGAGGTAAAGGACCACAGCCTCACCGGACGCCTGAAGCCGCAGCAGAAGGATCAGCAGCCCGGTCTCATTTCCGCCGCAAGATTGCCCGGTATCGATGAGCATGACCTGGTCAGAGAACTCGAAGATCATCACGTCAAGGTCTCGGGAAAATTCGAGACCCACTCCTTATGGCTGGATTTCGTTCTGACCTGGTTCATTCCTCTGCTGCTGCTCGGAACCTTTTTCGGGCTGGTCACGAGAAGGCTGATGCAGGCGGGCGGCAACGCCCTGACATTCAGCAGGAACAAAGCGAAAGTTCACGATCAGACCGAAGCCGTCAAAGTGACCTTCAAGGACGTAGCCGGAGTTGATGAGGCAAAGGTCGAGCTGGAAGAAGTGATCGATTTTCTCCGGCAACCCGGAAAGTACCAGAAGCTCGGCGGCCGGATTCCGAAGGGCGTACTCCTCGTCGGGCCGCCGGGGACAGGAAAGACACTGCTGGCCAAGGCTGTGGCGGGTGAAGCCGGTGTTTCCTTCTTCTCGATCTCCGGATCGGAGTTTGTCGAGATGTTTGTCGGAGTCGGTGCTGCGCGCGTGCGCGACCTGTTCGATCAGGCGCGCCAGAAGGCTCCCTGCATCGTGTTTATCGACGAACTGGATGCGATCGGAAAGTCGCGTACGGCGGGGCGCGCCATCGGATTCAGCAACGATGAGCGTGAGCAGACCTTGAATCAGCTGCTGGCTGAGATGGATGGCTTCGACACCTCCCAGGGAGTGATCCTCATGGCAGCCACCAATGCTCCCGAAGTGCTGGACGCCGCATTGCTGCGCGCCGGGCGGTTTGACCGGCAGGTGCTTGTCGATCGCCCCGATCTGCGCGACCGCGTCGAGATTCTGAAAGTTCACGCGCGGAAAATCCTCGCCGCTGAAGACGTGGATCTTGAAGCGATTGCTGCGCGAACGCCGGGCATGGTGGGAGCCGATCTTGCGAATATCGTCAATGAAGCAGCTCTGCTGGCCGTGCGCCGGGGCGGTGATCGGGTCGCCATGCGCGACTTCGAAGAGGCCGCCGATCGCGTCATGCTCGGCCTGGAAAAGAAGAGCCGCGTGATGAGCCCCGAAGAAAAGGAACGCGTGGCCACTCACGAGGCAGGCCATACGCTTGTCGCTCTTTCCGTAAAATACGCCGATCCCGTTCGCCGGGTCTCCATCATTCCCCGCTCTGTCGGCGCGCTGGGCTATGTGCTGCAGCTTCCGACTCAGGAACGCTATCTGATGACCCGGCCGCAGCTGGACGACCAGATCGCTGTGTTGCTGGGCGGGCGCGCCGCCGAAGAAATCCAGTATGGAGGGGTGGTTTCGACCGGGGCGTCAGACGATCTCGAACGCGCTTCTGAACTCGCGCGCCAGATGGTGACGCGCTTCGCCATGAGCGATCGCCTCGGCAAGCTGACATGGGGCCGATCAGTCGCACCGCGGTTTCTGAAGTCTCCCTTTGAGATGGAGGAGCGGAATTACAGTGAACACACCGCTGAAGAAATCGACCGCGAGGCGCGGCGGATTCTCGATGAAATCTACTCGCGTGTCATGGAGATCCTGCTGAAGAGCCGGGAGCCGATGGAGAGAATTTCCCGCGAACTGATTCGCAAGGAGACCCTCGAAAGGGCTGAGCTCGATCAGCTGGTTTCCGTCCCGAATCCGGCTGCGGGAGCCACCCGCTGACGGCCGCCGCACCGGGGATCAAAGGGAAAGGTCACTCGCGCTGCTCTTCGGGACCCGGGATTTCCGACTCCGCCTGGTCGAACTCTTCCCGCGTGATTCGGAATGAACCGCAATCCGGACAAACTACCTCAATGGTGCTTTGTGATCCATTCAGGTAGCGCCATGTGGCGTCGTTACCGCAGCGCGCACAGAGTCCCTCGTGGCATCCATCTTCTCTTTCGATGAAATTCCCTTCTTCCGGCACGCCAGAAAAGGAGCACGCGAGTAGCCGGATTGTGGACGGGCAATTGCTTCGTCCGGCATTGGGGAATGCGCGAGAGAAGGTATGACTCCAACAACTCCTGAATCTTTCAACCTGACTAAAGAAGAACTCGCTTTGCTGGGCGAACTGCTGGAATCGGAACAGGCCAGACTGCTGGTCGGAATCCGGCATACGTTTCACCGGGAGTACCGGGACGAACTGCACCGAAGGCTCGATCTTGTGGAGCGCCTGATGAAACGCAGAGAAGCGGCTGTCTGAAGACTTTGAGACGTTGAACTCCACGTCCCGGCTGTTGCGCCAAAGAGCCGCTGAACACGATTCAATCGTCGTGCGTGGAACTGATCAACTGTAATTTCCTGTAGAGATCTCTTTCTTCCCCTGTGAGATGCGCCGGGATCCTCACGCCGATGCGCGCCAACAGATCGCCCTTGCCTTTACCTCGAAACTCCGGCAGCCCCTTGCCCTTCAGGCGAAGCACCGTCTGAATGCCCGGCGGAATCCGGACGGATGCCGTGCCCTCCAGCGTCGGGATGACAATTTGTGTGCCAAGCACCGCGGCCGTGACCGCAATCACTTCTTCATGCCAGAGGTCCACTCCCGCCCTTGTGAATCGGGGATCCGGGGCGGTCACCATTCGGACGTAGACGTCGCCTGATGGACCGCTCGGTTCGGGTGACGCCATCCCTTTTCCACGGACGCGCATGACCGTACCTTCGGCCATACCGGGCGGAATCGAAATCTCAATGGTCTCGTCGCGAGGACTTTGTCCGGCTCCGATGCATCGGGGGCACGGCTGATCGATGATCGACCCGCGGCCTCCGCAGACCGCGCATGCCCTGGATCGCTGAATCACCACATTCTTCTGCATCGAGCTGGTCACCTCACGGCCAGTCCCCTTGCACTTCTCGCAGGCCCTCGGGGAGGTTCCGGGTTTCGCCCCCGATCCCCTGCAATCGGGGCAGATCTGCGGATGCGTCAGATGAACCTTTTCCTTGCCTCCCTCAGCAACCTTCTTCAGCGGAACTTCGAGTTCCATCTCGACGTCCGCTCCGCGACGGGGTCCGGCGGGGGCGCGGTGGAACAGACGGTCGAAAAGTCCGCCGTCGAAGCCAAAAGCTGTTGCGCCGAATATGTCGTCGAAGTTGATACGGCCGAAAAGGTCCTCGGCCGACATTCCGGCGACTCCGGCAAATCCGCCGGCATCATAGTCGGCACGTTTTTTGGATCAGAGAGAACCGCATAGGCCGCAGCGATCTCTTTAAAACGCTCTTCGGCCCCGGGTTCTTTATTGCGGTCCGGATGATACTTCAGTGCAAGCTGCCGGAATGCGTCCTTGATTGTCTTGTCGTCGGCATTGCGAGGAACGCCCAGCACCTCGTAGAAATCTCGTTGGGCAACTTCGGCGATGGCGCACCTCCGGAAAAGCTATCGGGTCTCTCTGAACTCCGCATCCACAACTTTTTCCTGCGGGGGCTGCGCGGGACCTGTTTCGGGAGTGGAGGGACCTTGTCCAGGTGCGGCCTGCGCATACAGGGCTGAGCCCGCTTCCTGCAGAAGCTTCTTCAGCGCCTCTGCACGCTGCGTCGCCAGAGGCGCATCGCGCTTCCCATGAGCCTCTCGTGTTTCACGAATCGCGGCTTCGATTTTGCCGCGCAGATCGCCGCTCAGCCTGGACCCGAAATCGGCAATTGTCTTGTCCGCCTGGTAGCAGAGTGAGTCCGCGTCGTTCAATTGATCGGCTTCCTGACGCCGCTTGCGATCCTGCTCACTGTAGCGCTCGGCCTCTTCCACCATGCGCTTTTTCGTGTCCTCCGGCAGACGGGTGGATCCCGTGATACGGATCGACTGAGATTTTCCCGTCAATGTGTCCTTCGCCGAAACGTTGAGTATCCCGTTGGCATCGATGTCGAAAGTGACTTCAATCCTGGGAAGGCCACGTGGCGCCGGGGCGAGGCCGTCAAGATTGAACTGGCCGAGGCTGGTATTGTCGCTCGCCATCGGACGCTCCCCTGAACCACGCGGATGGTGACGCTTGTCTGCATGTCTGCCGCAGTTGTGAACATCTCGGCTTTCTTCACCGGTACCGGCGTATTCCGCGAAATCAGCGGTGTCGCAACACCGCCGAGCGTCTCGACTCCCAGCGACAGCGGAGTAACGTCCACAAGCACGATATTTCCGACTTCGCCGCTGAGAACGCCGCCCTGGATCGCCGCCCCCGCGGCGACGCACTCCATTGGATCAACTCCCATCTCGGCTTTGCGCCCGAACAGTTGTTCGAAGAATCCGCGCACGGCGGGCATGCGAGTCGGTCCGCCAACGAAAATAAGGCGATCGATCTGACTGGGGCTGACGGCTGCGTCACGCAATGCCTGCTCCACGGGCCCGCGGCAACGTTCGATGACCGGCTGGATGATATGTTCCAGCTGCGCGCGCGTCAGCTCCGCGTCCAGGTGCTTCGGCGCGCCGCCTGAGACGGCCAGGAACGGGAGATTGATGCGCGTCGTCGTGCTCGCGGAGAGTTCGATCTTGGCGACTTCCGAGGCCTCGAGGAGTCGCGCCGACGCAGTGTGGTCGCCCCGGATGTCCGCACCCGTCTGTTGCTGGAAAAGAGCGGCGAGGTGCTCGAAGACCAGGCGGTTCATGTCGGTGCCGCCCAACTGCGTGTTGCCGCTGGTCGCTTTCACTTCAAATACGCCCTTGCCGGCGATCCCTGCGGCATCTTTCGTGGCGCTGCGCTGGTTATCGTCAAAATACGCCGGTACGGTTACGACCGCACTGGACACGGTCTCACCGAGAAAGGCTTCGGAGTCACGTTTGATCTTTTGCAGCAGAAATGCGGAGAGCTGCTCGGGAGAAAATTCGCGGTCGCGCAGCCGTATTCGTTCCCGCCGGCCCATTCGCCGCTTGAATGCTGTTGTCGTGCCTTCCGGGTTCGCAGAAAGCTGCCGGCGTGCCGGCTCGCCGATCAGGATTTGTGCCGTCGGCTGTAACGGCAACGTAACTCGGGAAGGCCTTTCCTCCGAGAGTCACCCCTTCGGCGCTGGGAATGAGAACCGGGCGGCCACCCCGAAGAACTGCGGCCGCAGAATTCGAGGTTCCAAGATCGATGCCTATGATTGCCATACGCCCCGGGCTGCACTTCAAAGACCAGGGGGACGATCTGGCGTTGTCGTTGATCGTCGCTTCGGCGCTGGCCTGGGACACGCAGATTCACACGCAGGGCGGCGCGGTTTAGCGCTGCAGCGCGTGCTGTTCGAATTCGCCCGGCTGGCCCGAACCGGCGGTCACAAAAGTGCCGCGGACACAGCTTTCGCCGCAGCCGGTTTCCGTTCAAAATCTTTTCGAAGCAGCCAGGCGAACTGGCGCGCGTCCATCGGGGTGCAGCAGTAATCATTTGCCCCGGCCTCGAGCGCATCCAGCCATTTCCCGTGGTCGGGCAGGTGCGTGGCAATGACGAGAAACATACGGCTGTGCGTGGCCCGGATCTGGCAGATCTTCTCGAGCCAGCCAGCGCTGTCGCCACAAACAAATGCGGCAACAGCGTCCGTTGGAATCTGGTCCGCGGCGTCGTGCCTGCGGGTCTCGCAGCCCAGATGAGCCGATACCGCGGTCAAGTCCTCGGCGA
>CAZXCO010000292.1:0-8938 GCA_964639095.1 uncultured Solibacteraceae bacterium | reverse complement strand
GATGTCGCCGGCGATCGCGGGATGCTGTATGTGGAATCGCCGAAATCGGGTCCGACGCTCCGCAATAAGGTGAATGAGTGGAACCTGCGGATGGGCGCGGAGAAGCCGCTGGAGATGAATGTGAATCTGGGCGGAGGGACGGCGGATCTGGACTTTTCGAAGCTTCCCATGCGCTCCATCGACGTGAACATGGGCGCGGGCGAAATGCACCTGAACGTTGCCGGCCGTTACCCCAGGGATCTGATGGTAAAGGTCAACGGGGGCGCGGGCGAGGCGCAGATCCGGCTGCCGAAAGACATGGGCGTGGTGGTGGACGCGAAACTGGGGATCGGCGGCATTAACACCACCGGGCTGGAGAAGCGCGACGGCAAGTATTACAACGCCGCATACGTGGAGGGGAAGCCGGCAATCCGGCTCGATGTCCGCGGCGGCGTTGGCGACATTACTCTGAGCGTCGAGTAGCAGGCGCGGAGGCGATTGAGGCGAGCCTCTCGATCACCGTACCCGCGAGATGGAATTTCGCCCGCTTCAGGTCGTGGCCCGCTCCGTCGACCTCGATCAGCTCCGTTTTCGCGGGAATCAGGGTGAGGGCGGCACGCAGCTCTTCGGTGGTTCCGAAGGGATCCTTCGTGCCGTGGACGAAGAGCGCAGGCGTGCGGAGGGAGGGGAAGTGCGCGGTCCGGAGCTGCCCGGGTTTGCCTGGCGGATGCAGCGGATAGGAAAGCAGCAGCAGCCCTTCGGCGACATCGTGCGTTTCCGCCGCCAGAATAGTGGACTGCCGGCCCCCATACGAATGGCCGCCGAGAAGCACCTGGCCGCGCGCGATTTTCCGCATGGCTGCAACCGCATCGCGCAGACCCGCCCGGTCGTCAGCAGCGGCCGCGGGCGATGGCGGTCCGAACGGTTTTTTCTGGCGGAAGAGCAGATTGCAGCGCAGCACCCAATAACCGGTTTCGCAGAAGGCTTGGGCCAGCATCACGAGAAGTGGTGCGGTGCAATTGCCTCCGGCGCCGTGGGTCAGCACGAGGCCGCGTTCGCCCGCGGCTTCGGGCTGATGCAGAAAACCTTGTACAGCACCTTCGCTGAGAGGCGTCACACGCATCATTACAGGATAAGATAATGGCTCCAGTCGAGTATGTGCCGCAGCATAAAAGTTCTTCGCCGCCCCGACGCGCCCGTCACTCCGGATGAGATCGCAGCCGCCGCGCTGCAGTTCGTGCGCAAGGTGAGCGGATCGCACAAGCCATCGAAGGCCAATCAGCCGGCCTTTGACTCAGCCGTAGAGGAGATCGCCGCCGCAACGGCGCGTCTGTTGAAGCAATTGCCTCCTCGAAAAGCTCCCTCCGAGCGCGGGGAAATCAAAATCGCGACGAATTCGCATTAACGCCGGTTGCCGTATTATCATTTCCCTTAACACATGAAGCTGAGACTGATGGCGGCCTTCGCCGTCCTTGCTGCCTGCCCTCTGTTTGCGCAGGATAACTATGAGATTCAGGTCTACGGATCCGAGACCATGGCGCCCGGCCATACGATGGTCGAGTTGCACAGTAATTACACGTTCTCCGGATCGAAAACGGTCGTGGACGGCATGGTCCCGACCGAACACGCTCTGCACGAGACGGTCGAGATCACGCAGGGAATCACCGACTGGTTCGAGACGGGGTTCTACATTTTCACCAGTTACAACCGCGATGGCTACGGGTACGGTTGGGTGGGCGACCATATCCGCCCGCGAGTACGCGTCCCCGAGAGCTGGCACTGGCCTGTCGGGGTCAGTCTTTCCGCGGAGTTCGGCTACCAGCGCGCGCTCTACTCGCCGGATACCTGGACGCTCGAACTCCGGCCCATTATTGATAAGCAGATCGGGCGATGGTACCTTGCGTTCAATCCCACGGTCGACCGCTCATTTCACGGGCCCGGCGTTGTGGGCGGTGTTGGCTTTTCACCTAACTTCAAGGCTGGCTATGACTTCACGAAGAAAATTAATGCCGGACTTGAATACTACGGCGCGCTCGGCCCCATCACCGGCTTCGACCCTCTTTCGGAACAGCAGCAGCAGATCGTGCCCGCCATCGATCTCAATGTAAGCCCGAACTGGGAGTTCAACGCGGGTGTCGGGGTCGGCGTGACGCATGGTACCGATCACCTTCTGGTCAAGTTCATCATTGGCCGGAGGTTCAATTTCGGGCACCGGTCCGATTCGTCCCAGCCATAACCCTCCGAAGCCGATATAATTGATTCGAACATGGATGTGTTCGACGAGCTGATCCACCTGCGCAACACGGGGCAGAAGTGCGCGCTGGCCACAATCGTTCAGGTTCGGGGATCCATTCCGAGCTTCGAGAGCGCGAAGCTGCTGGTGCGGGAGGACGGGTCGATGGTCGGCACGATCGGCGGCGGCTGCGTCGAGGCGGAGGTCTGGAACGCCGCCCGGGAAGTGATTGCTACGAACAAGCCGCGCCATATGTCATTCAGCCTCGGCCAGGATGCGGCTTACGATAACGGATTGATCTGCGGCGGCCAGTTGGACGTCTTTGTGGAATGCATTCAGCCCCAGCCCGGCGCCCTCATTTTCGGCGGCGGACACATCTCGAAAAGCCTTGCGAAGGTGCTCGATCTCGCCGGGTTTCGCGTCTCGGTCGTGGACAATCGCGAAGCTTTTGCCAATCGCGAACGGTTTCCCGAAGCCGCCGAGGTGCATGCCGAAGAGTACGAGGAAGTCTGCCCGAAGCTCAACGTCCGGGAATCGACGTTTATCGTGATCGTCACGCGGGGCCATCGGGACGACATGCGTGTGCTGCGCTGGGCTGTAACGACGCCGGCGCGATACATCTCGATGATCGGGAGCAAAAGAAAGGTGATTGCAGTCATCAGGGAACTTGAGAAGGAAGGTCTCTCATCCGACTGTTTCGACAGGATTTACGCTCCCATGGGATTCGAAATCGGAGCTGTCTCGCCGGAAGAGATCGCCATCTCGGTTGGCGCGGAGATGATTGCAATGCGCAGGGACCCGGAAGGCAATTGGCGGACGCTTTCCAAATCGATCTTCGCGGACGAACGGTTTCGCGGAAAGCTGATGGGCGCCCAGGCCGGCCAGGAGTGAACCCGGCTGCAATCATTCTTGCGGCCGGTGAGTCGCGCCGGATGGGACGGGCCAAGGCTTTCCTGCCGTTCCGGTGCGGAACTTTTCTCTCGACCATCGCAGGGGTTCTGGAGCGGCGCTGCTCGCCGGTTATCGCGGTATTCGGATTCGACGCCGCCCGCCTCATGCAATCGCCGGGGGCCCCGGGAATTCACGCGATCGAGAATCCGGATTACCCGCTCGGCATGCTGACTTCCCTGCAGGCCGGGTTGCGCGCCGTTCCGCAGGAGTGCACTTCGGTACTGTTCACGCTGGTGGATCATCCCGCCATTTCTCTCTCAACGGTCGATGCGCTGATCGAATCCGCCGCGCCGATTGCGATTCCCCGGTTCGAAAATCGCCGCGGCCATCCGGTGCTGATCCGGCGGGAGATTTTCGCCGAGTTTCTCGCCGAGCCCGCGGTTTCGAAGGTGCGCGACGTCATCGACCGGCACGGTTCCGAGATCGAGTACATCGAAGTGGGCGATCCCGGAATTTCGGATGACATCGACGATCCGGTCCTTTATGAACGGCTGCTGGCCAGGGAGACTGCGCAATGAGATGGGGGCGCGCGGTGATGCTGGGAGCAGCCGCGATCCTTGGGGCGGCCATCTATGTTCCGCGCATCAGCGCCGACGCCTACCGGGACAGAATCCACGCGGCTCTCGAGAAGGCGCTGGGGCGCAAGGTGGAAATCGGAGAAGTCCGTTTTCGACTGCTCCCGACGCCTGGCCTCACCATCAAAAACGTGATGATCGGGGATGACCCGAGTATCGGCGCGGAACCGGCCGCCTATGTCACGACGCTCCATGCGGTTCCGAGAATCAGTTCTCTTCTGGGCTGGCCGCTCGAATTCGCCTCGGTGGATCTGGAGGATGCGAGCCTGAATCTGACCCGCGTCGACCATGCGCGGAACGGCGTGCAGTGGAACTTCACGTCGCTGATGAAGCCGCAGATGCTGGCGGCGTTTCCGAGTATTCACCTGCGCGGTGGCCGGATCAATTTCAAGTTCGGCGATACGAAATCGCTGTTCTACCTTCTGAATACTGACGTCGATCTGTGGCCGCCCGATTCGGCGCGGGGTCCCTGGACGCTGCGGGTCCACGCTTATCCGGCGCGCACAGACCGCCCGGCGGGGAACGGCTTCGGCAGTTTCGTGCTGCGCGGCCAGTGGCTGCCGGACAAAAGCACCACCATCCTGGACGTGAAGCTGGAGCAGAGCGAACTCGGCGACATGATGACCCTCTTCCAGGGCTACGAGGCCGGGTTCCACGGTCACGTTTCGGGAGACGCGCATCTGGCGGGGCCGATCAATCGCATCGGTATTGCCGGGCGTGTCACGGTCTCGGACCTTCATGGCTGGAGCCAGACCCCTCCGGGCGGCAGCGGATGGCGCTTTGCGGTGGGCGGCGCAATCGATGCGCCGGGCCAGACGATCGATATTGACGCGAAGGCAGCGGGCGCGCAGTCGCCGCTCGAGCTTCGCTACCGCGTAGCGGATTATCTGCGCCGCCCGCGCTGGGGCGTCACCGTCAATCTGAATCATTTCCCGCTGGCGCCGATTCCGGAAATCGCCCGCAATCTGGGGTGGCCGCTGCCGGCCGATTTCAAACTCGACGGGACGGCAAGCGGTGCCGTCGGCTATTCCGTGCCGGACGGCGCGCCCGGGATGGACGGCGTGATGAGCATCGAGAATTCCACCTTCACGACGGGCGGGGCGCCGCCGCTGCATATGCCGGCTGCGGAACTGCATTTTTCCGGCGCCACTGTCGCGCTCGAAGCCACGGAAGTCTCGAACGAAAAGGGCGACCGGGCGGCCATCGACGGCTCCTGGAATGCCAACAGCCGCGAACTCGAAGCCGCCATTTCGAGCGACGGAATGTCGATTCCTTCCCTGCGGCGGCAGATTTCCGTGGCGGGAATTCCGCTGCTGAGCCACGCGACCTCCGGAACCTGGAAGGGCGATCTGCGGTACCGGGATGGCGCGTGGAGCGGAGATCTGAATCTCCATGATGCCGATGTTCCGTTCGAGGCGTTCGCCCAACCGCTCCACCTGGTATCGGCGGATGCAACCATCGGGGCCGGCGGGCTCTCGCTCACGCATGTGAGTCTTTCGGTGGGCGGCATCGCGGCGCAGGGCGAGTATCGGTACGAGGCGCGAGCGGCGCGCCCCCACAAGTTCCGGATTACGATTCCGGCTGCCAGCGGACCCGAGCTCGAAAAGCTGCTGATGCCCACGATCCGCCGGGGCAACTTTTTTACTTACGCCTTCAACTTCGGGCGCGTGCCGGAGCCCGACTGGCTGCGAAACATGCGGGCCGACGGAACCATTCAGACCGGCCGTCTCGATCTCGGGGGCAACCGTTTTTCGAAGCTGCGCACGCATGTGATCTGGGAGGGTACGGGCGTGCATCTGGCGGATCTCGAAACCGGGATCGGCGACGCGAAGTTCCTCGGCGCAGCGACGATTCGTCTGGCAGGGCGCCAGCCGGTTTACGAAGTGCAGGGGAAGCTGAGCGGATTTCCCTGGCGGAACGGGGTTCTGGATGCCGACGGGATGCTTTCGACATCCGGTACGGGCGCGGCGCTGCTGGGGAATCTGCGCGCTCAGGGGTCTTTCGAAGGGCGTGACGTCGAACTCGACACAGACGACCAGCCCTACGATTCGGTCAGCGGCACTTTCGAATGGACCTGGCCAAAGCTGCGCTTCCCGCAACTGATGATGAAGGCCGGAGGGGACACCTTTCTCGGAACCGCCGAGGTGGCGGATAGCGGGCAGGTCGTGCTGAAGCTCGCCGACGGCTCGAAACGTATTCAGACCGACCGGGCGATCCTGAAGGGCGATGCGCTGAAGCCCGCCCCTTGATCAGATGGTGTGGAAATCAGGCGGCGCGGAATCGAAGGCGAAACCGCGTACCCTGGCCCGGCTTCGAATCGACAGCCACGGCGCCACCCTGCTTCCGCATCAGATCGCGCACGATGAATAGCCCGAGGCCGGTCCCGCTGCCTCCTTTGGTGGTGAAAAAGGGTTCGAAGATTTTCCCGAGGCGGTCTTCCGGAATGCCGGATCCGGAATCGGCGACTTCGATTGCGAGCGGCGACGCCTCGATGCGCAGGGTTCCTCCATCCTCCATCGCTTCGCAGGCATTCGCAGTCAGGTTTGTCAGGATGCGGGTGAGAGCCAGTGCATCGGCGGACACCGGAGGCAGCGAACGGGGAATTTTCAAATCGAAATCGATTCCCGCGGGCAGGTGCAGGTCTGCCGCGAAGCTCCGCAGAAACGCGGCCGGGTTGAGCGGGGCCGGCGCGACTGAATCGCCTTTGCAGAAAGCGAGCAGCCGCGTGGTGAGAGCGGAGCACTGCACGGCGGCGCGCTTTGCGGCCGTGAGGTCCGCCGCCGCGTTGTCGAGGGGCGCACGGTCGTGCACGGAGAGATGATTCACAATAAGATTGAGTTGATTATTGATATCGTGTGCAATGCCTGCCGCAGCGGATCCGATGATCTCCAACCGGGACGCTTTCATGCCCGGATCGTAAATTGGTCCAGCCGGCTTCGGGGCATGGTGCGCCCGCAGGTTACTCATTCATGAGACCAAAAATAATCGTTCCTTTTGTGACCGCGCTTCTGACAATCACGATGACGACACCCATGACCGCTGACGTTGCCACTCTTCCCCAGCTTCGGGAAATGACCGCGCGCTTTGCTCCGGCGCCGCTTCGAGTCGATACTTCGATGCTTTCACGGGGCGACAAAAAGGCGCTGGTGAAACTGATCGAGGCCGCGCGCGTGGTGAACCACATCTTTTTGCAGCAGGTCTGGAACGGCAATGTGGATCTGCTGGGCAAACTGCGGCAGGATACGACTCCCTCGGGCAAGGCGCGCCTCGAATACTTCTGGCTCAACAAAGGACCCTGGTCCGATCTCGATGACCACAAGGCGTTCGTGGCAAACGTGCCGCCGCGCAAGCCTCTGGGAGCGAACTTCTATCCGGAGAACATGACGCGCGCGGAATTCGAGGCCTGGGCGAAGGCGCTCTCGCCGGCGGAGCATGCGCAGGCCGTCGGATTCTTCACCGTGATCCGCCGCGGGCCGGACGGGAAACTGCGGGCGGCGCCGTATTCGGAGGAGTATAAGACCGATCTGGCGATCTGCGCGCGGGACCTGCGCGAGGCGGCGAAATTAACGGAAAATGCCACGCTGAAGCGCTTCCTGGAAAGCCGGGCGGCGGCATTTCTTTCGAACGATTATTATGCGAGCGACGTGGCGTGGATGGATCTTGACGCGCCCCTCGACATCACGATCGGTCCTTACGAAACGTACAACGACGAGGTCTTCGGATACAAAGCTTCGTTCGAGGCGTATATCAATGTTCGCGACGAAGCAGAATCGGCGAAGCTGAAATTCTTCGGCGGCCACATGCAGGAGGTGGAAGACCATCTGCCGATCGACCCGAAATACCGGAACAAAAAGATTGGGGCAGCCTCGCCGATTCGTGTGGTGAACGAAGTCTTCGCGGCCGGGGACGGGGCGCATGGCGTGCAAACCGCGGCCTACAACCTGCCGAACGACGAGCGCGTGGTGCATGAAAAGGGCAGCAAGCGGGTGATGCTGAAGAACGTGCAGGAGGCGAAATTCCGTTCGACGCTGGAGCCGATCGCGAAGACCGTTCTGACTTCCGCCGCGCAGCCGTCGCTGAGTTTCGACTCCTTCTTCACGCACATCGTGGCGCACGAGATGAGCCATGGAATCGGGCCGCACCAGATCACGGTGAGCGGGCGGGCGACGACGCCGCGCGCGGAGCTGAAAGAACTCTACAGCGCGATCGAGGAGGCCAAGGCCGATGTGCTCGGGCTCTACATGCTGCAGTATTTCTTCGACCGCGGGTATCTGAAGCACGACGAAAAGGGCCTGTATACGACATTTCTCGCCTCTTCCTTCCGGACGCTGCGCTTCGGGCTCAACGAGGCGCACGGCAAGGGGATGGCGCTGCAGTTCAACTATCTGACGGACAAGGGGGCGTTCGTCCACAGGGGGAATGCCTGGGAAGTGGACGAGGCGAAGATCCAGGGCGCGGTTCGCGATCTGGCGTACGATCTGCTGACAATCGAGGCGACGGGCGATTATGCGGGCGCGAAGAAGATGCTGGATACGCTCGGCGTGATGCGGCCGGAGATGAAGGCGACGCTGGGGCATCTGGGTAATGTGCCGGTGGATATTCTGCCGGTCTTCGAAACCGCGGACGTTCTGGCGCCGGGGAAGGAATATTGAGGGGAAGTGGTGCGGATGAGAGGACTTGAACCTCCACTTCTTTCGAAACCAGAACCTAAATCTGGCGCGTCTGCCAGTTTCGCCACATCCGCACGGAAGGCCTTCAAATTATAGCAACGGAGAGGGGCAGGGGCGGTTGCGGAGCCGAAGGGCTTTTGAGTGCCCTGTGTTAACCTGACCATACAGGCCCGAACGCCTTCCGTTTCGATCACATCCAGGAGCCGGTAGCTCAGATGGTAGAGCATCGCACTTTTAATGCGGTGGTCGCGGGTTCGATCCCCGCCCGGCTCACCAATGTTCTTCACAACAAGACGACCGATCAAAATCACTTTTGCAGCCGAGCCGCGATAATCAATTGGTAGTGCGGATCGGCCTGCGCAAGGTCTTCCGCATCCAGTTCCTCGGCCGCCACTCCGTACAAGAATGCGGAGCTTGAGAGGACGTTTCCGTAGGTCTGGACATCCGTCTCCCGCCACGATCCGGTTTCGCGGCAGGCGTTCGTCAGCGACCAGGAAGTAAACCGCCAGAAATCGCCCCAGTTCTGCAGA
>CAZXCO010000291.1:0-5648 GCA_964639095.1 uncultured Solibacteraceae bacterium | reverse complement strand
AGATCGGATTTTACATTTTCGATTCTCGCCGTCGGCGCCTGCTCTCCGGTCCACCGCCCTGTCGTGACGTAAAACAATTTACATATAGGGTTTCCGCGACGAAACTTGCTGCTTTGTTTGTCGTACAATTCACGCGTTATCTCAGCCATCGCGGCAACACGATTATTTCTTGGTAGTTTGGGCGATTCAGAAAAGAAATCCACGGCTCCATACCCAAACGTGCCGATCTTGGCGCTATCAAAACCTGAGGCGGTTTCCGCTTGAATCAAAACGAAATCGACATCCAGGTATCCGGCGTTTATTTGCTCGGAGAGCTCCTCAATGTCGGTGATAAGATGGCCGTTAACCAGAATCGCGATAGCGTCCACACCTGTATCGCCGCCGCCACTCGTTGCCTCGCCATCGCCGACGACGACATCAAAAGTATTGAAGGTCTCGGAGTGCTCGCGTTTGACGATGGAATAGGCCGCCATGTGCTCAAAGCGCTTGCTTTCCTTAAGTAGGGTTATTTGATTCTCTTCTGCGAATTCATTCAGTAAAGACTCTGTTATTCGATCCATTTCAGTTCTGCCGCCACTGACGGCCAGCCTCGCTTGTGCGACGGAATTGAGGGTCAAATTTCTCCCCCATGGCACTGCGAGAAATCATACAGGACTGCGATTACTGAGTCAAGTATATTGTTGCCCAAATTTGGGGGATGTATCGATCATCCAGTACCTCATCGATCAGGGCGCCGACCTGAGCGCGCATGACCTGGGCAAGAAAAACGATGGACAATTTGGTTCAAGTATTGAGCCTCTAATGCCCATCGACTATGCCATTGGTGTCGGCACATTTATTCCGAACAACGCAGTCTTCGTCAACGAGGACGCGCTCAAGCTGATCACGAAGGAAATGCAGGCCCGCGGCATCAGGCACACAACTTCCGAATGCACCCTGCGGGGCTTCACGTGCCCGATTGCCAATGTGGATCCGAAGACTGCGACGCCTGCCGAGATCATGCGCGCCAGAAAGGTCCAGACGGGATATCGCGTGGACGGCATCACTGGCGGACTCGCCGTGAAAGAACAATCCAGGACAACGAAGTAAACAGCCGACGTCGGGGATTCGGATCTTGTCCCGAGTGTTTCCCGACAGTCCTTGCTGGTACGGTCGGCGAATACTGGCGAAAGGCCGAAAAGAAGATTCAGCAACAGCAAAGCACGTCTTCAGACACGTTTGCTCACGGACGGCGAATCCTCTCATGGATACTATCCCTATGAACGTAAGTACGAGTGTGCTCCGGGGAGCGTCGCGAGCGAGCTGCAATCGCGCGTGATTTGCCGGAAGACGTGGGCAAAGCCAGAATGAGTGATTCCGGGGAACTGAGAGAGAAGGTGGCTGCAGCGGCGGTTACTGGTGCCGGGGCAAGTGTTGGCGGTGCGGGTGGCGCAACCGTCGGCGTATTGGAGTTGGCCGCGAGAGGAGCGGCTACAGGATTGTCCGCAAGCATCGTCATTGGCGCTGGAGCCGCCGCGGGCGCAGCTCTTGCGTTTGGTGCTTACAGGCTTTTCAAAAGACGAAAGCTGTCCCGGAATCAGGGCACGGCGCACGCTTCCGATTAGTGGCCAAAGTGCCCCCGTGTGAATAGCGAAGCAGGCCTGTGTCGAAATACCAGCGCAGGCGAGGCCATGCCGGATTCTGCTTGCAAATTCATCGCCCGCTCCGGGCAAATCATCGCGCCCGACACTCCTCCTGTTCGCGTCCATTCGTTAGGCACTTCAGACAAGTTTGCTTAGAGCGCTGCCGTTCGAAGCCGGCCTGGAATCGCCGACGTCCAGCGGGATGTCAGGTTTTTCAGAGCCAAAATGCCGGGTCCTTGTGGGGTTATTTTGCGCGATCTGCAGACGTCTGCAAAACCATCACCCTTGACTCCTCGCCGCTGCTCGAAGTTTTCGCTCGGATGCTGGCGGACCAACTGGGCTTCCGGACGCAGGCCGCCGCGGGAACTTCGACCTGGAACGCATCAAATTCTCTCGGAGCCGTGATTACGAGCAGCCGGTCGCGGTGGTGAACTCCAGCGGAATAGCGCGAGTCTTCGCCATTGGTTCCGATCAGGCGCTCTGGGAGATCGGATTGACCGCCAGCTGTTTCCCGCATCCACCCGAATCGGTTGCAGTATCGCCAGCGGGCCAAGAGTGACCGTTGACACCGGGAGCGCCCTCCAATATACTCACCCGCCGGGGAGAATCGTGTGCAAAAAGGAGTTCTAAAATGCCGGGCCGCCTGATGGGTGCAACGATTGCGATCACCGTAATGCTCGCCCCATCGTCAGTTGCTTTCGCTCAGAACGGTAAGCAGAAACCACAAAAGGCCGGGGCTTTTGACCCGCACGATCTATCCGGATTTTGGGAGATCACCAATATCGGGCAAGCACGCGGCGCGCTGAACGAAACGAGTAACAACCGGCCGCCGATGACGCCCTGGGGGCTGGAAAAGTTTCACAAGACCAAGTCAGGATACGACAGCAAGACATTGGGAAATGGAGTTTTCCCGAACGAAAAAGACTGGAATGATCCTGTCCGGTGGTGTGATCCGACGGGTTTCCCACGTGTCCTGTGGTCCCCCACGCCACAGACAATGAGGTTTGCCCAGACTGCCGACGAAGTGATTCAGTTCTTCGAGACTGACCGCGCCTGGCGCGATATCTGGACCGATGGGCGAAAACTCCCGGGCGACGACGCGGACTCACGCTGGTACGGATACGCAGTTGGCCATTGGGAGGGAGACACGTTTGTCGTCAATTCGAACAACTTTAATGACGCGACCTGGCTCGACCAATACGGCTCCCCGCACAGCGACGAGATGACGGTGGAAGAGCGCTACCGCCGCGTAGACCACAACCATCTGGAGATGATCCTGAACATCACGGACTCCAAAACGTATACCGGGACCTGGAAAGGCGACAAGAAGATCTTTCGACTGGTGGACAAGCCGGCCCGCTCGACGTACGACGATCTCCCCGAGGGTATCTGCGTATGGTCCGAAACGAAGCGGGAGATACGTCCGTAAATTTCAAGACTCAAGGAGATGTCACATTGACACGTAAGCTCGCAGTTCCCTTCTTTGTCATGACACTGGGTTTTCTCGCGATTTGTACCCCGCTGTTCGCGCATCACGGAACGGCAGGGGTGTACGACTTTGGTCATCGCATCACAACGAGAGCAACAGTGACGCAGTATATCTGGGCCAATCCGCATGTCCAGATTTATTTCACCCTGAAGAATGACAAGGGCGAAGACCAGACCTGGGGCGTCGAAACAGTGAGTCCGGGAAACGCGCTCGCCAATGGCTGGACGAAGAAATCATTCAAGCCCGGCGACCAGCTTCTCGTGAGCTTCGTTCCGGCCAAGAACGACAGACAGTTCGGAACCTGCCCTCAATTCGTGTTTGTTGCCACCGGTAAGAGGCTCGGCGGCAGCGGCAGATGCGGCATGGGGAAAGAGGCTGTCGACTCCAACACGCTTCCGATAAAGCCCGGCTACACCGCAGTTGAAGTTCAGATGCCGAAGGACACCCGCGAGAGGCCCGAGTCGGAGCAGGAGCGGTAAGGAACCGGGCCGCTGCCCGAGTGACCGGCGATATGAAGGGAGTCTCCTCATGAGGTATCGTTCCATAGCTGCGTTCATTGCGCTCGCGGCCGCAGGCGCGCTGGCGCCGACGCTTTCGGGGCAGCGCGGCCGGCAAGCGCAGGCAGAGAAGGCTCCGGCGGCAAAGGCCGAGCCTTTCGATCCGCATGACATCTCCGGCATCTGGAAGAACCCCGGAGGATTCGATGTCGCGCTGGGTAACCAGCGTCCTCCCATGACGGAGTGGGGGAAGGAGAAGTGGAGCAAGACGAGAGCGTCGGCCAGAAATTCGCCGCTGGCTTTTGGCTTCTATCAGGACCAGAAGGACTGGAACGATCCGCTGTTCGAGTGCGACCCGTCCGGTTACCCCCGCAATCTGGACTACAGTAACTACCGGTTCGTGAAGCTGCCGAACGAATTCGTCGAATTCTTCGAACGGGACCACGTGTGGCGCGACCTTTGGACCGACGGGCGCAAACTCCCCGGCGCGGGTACAAAGCCGCGATGGTACGGGTATTCGACTGCGCATTGGGATGGAGACACGCTTGTGGTCGAATCTTCGGGTTTCGATGACCGGAGCTGGGTGGATCCCTACGGCTCGATCCACAGCGACCAGATGCGCCTGGAGGAGCGTTTCACGCGCCTGGACCACGACAATCTGGAGTTCAGCGTGACGCTTACGGATCCGAAGGCGTACGTCGGGGTCTGGGGTGGCAAAAAGCTGAAGTTGAAGCTGATGAACAGCTCACAGCAGATCCAGAAGGGACTCTGGGGCAAGAGAGCGGACGGGACGGCGTACGGCGACATGCGCGAAGAATACTGTGTCTATTCCATTGAACGTTCTTTCTGGCAGGGACGGCCGCTGGACGGAGTGGGTGGGGAGGGGAAGAAGCAACCTTGAAGCTTAAATCCAGGCAGCCGGTACGCGGGGTCGTCGCGACCATTGCCGTTTGGGTGCTGACCGGCGCATCGGCAGCCGCACAAACGGCTCCGGCAAAACAGCTTCTGTCAGAACAGGCTTTCAAGAACGTTACCGTGCTCAAGGGAATCCCGGTGGATGAGTTCATGGACACGATGGGGTTCATTGCCGCGTCGACGAACTATAACTGTGCGGATTGCCATGCCGAACCGAAAGTGGAGGGCGACTGGAGCGCCTACGCGGAAGAGACTCCTCGCAAGGCGGTAGCGCGCCGAATGATTCTGATGGTGCAGTCCATCAACAAGACGAATTTCGGGGGCGCGCGCGTCGTGACGTGCTACACCTGTCATCGGAATGTCCAGGGTCCACCGAAGATCACGCCGAGCCTCGCGGAGCAGTACGGCGAGCCACCTGCGCCCGATCCCAATGACGTCGAGATTCGCCGGCAAACGCGCGAGGCGCCTTCCCCCGAGCAGGTTTTCGACAAGTATCTCCAGGCGGTCGGAGGAGCGCAGAACGCAGAGGGCATCAACAGCATCGTCTTCAAGGGCACATACCAGGGGTATGCAGAACCGAAGTCGCTTGTGGAGATTTACGTCAAGGCTCCAAACGAGCGCACCATGATCGTGCACACGGACGCCGGAGACCGGACCACGACCTGTGATGGCCGCAACGGGTGGATGGCTGCGCCGGCCGCCGACAAGCCATTTCCCGTGATGCGGTACAGCAACGGAGATCTGGATGGTGTCCGGCTGGACGCAGTGCTCTCCTTTCCGGCCGGAATCAAGCAGGCCATATCGAAACCGCTGACAGGTTCGAGCAGCATTGATGACAAGGATGTGGTGGTCGTGCAGGGGACAGCCAACGGCGGACGCTCTTCCGTAAAGCTGTACTTCGACCAGCAGTCCGGGCTGCTGGTGCGGCAGGTGCGCTACGCGGATACGCTCATCGGGCGCGTGCCGATACAGGTGGATTACAGTGATTACCGGGATATCGCCGGAGCTGGCGTCAAGGTGCCGTTTCACGTCATTACGACATGGACGGACGGCCGGTCGGACGTACTGCTGACTTCGGCGGAAGCGAATGTTGCGATTGACGGCGCGAAGTTCAATCAACCGCTC
>CAZXCO010000290.1:0-7609 GCA_964639095.1 uncultured Solibacteraceae bacterium | reverse complement strand
TTCATTCCGATCGCACGGCGAACCTGATCGGGTTCCTGCTGGTGGTGCTGGCGGTGCTGCTCTGCGGCAGCATAATCGGCTGGATCGTGCATCGCTTCCTGCGCACCATCGGCCTCTCGTTTTTCGACCGTCTTCTCGGCGCCGCGTTCGGACTGGTCCGCGGCATTCTCATCGCAGTCGCGCTGTTGACGGCCTTCACCGCCTTCGGACCCCAATTCGACTCACAGACCGTGCCGGACGCGATGCTACACTCGCGGATGGCCCCCTGGGTGCTCGATGCATCGCACGTCCTGGTTGCCCTGGCGCCCATGGAGCTCAAGTCCAGTTTTGCGAAACAGTACGGGCAGGTGAAATCTTTGCTCGCAAAAAACGGTCCCGCACGGAACGACTGAATGCCCGGAATAAAACGATGAAGGAACGCTTCGACGGCCTGATCGAACAAATGATGGAGGCCGGTTTTTTTCTGGGCCAGGCGGTAGAGATCCTCGAGAGGGGCATGATCGAACGGGCGCTGCAGTCGACGAACGCCAACCAGTGCGAGGCGGCGAAACTGCTCGGCATACACCGGAACACGCTGCAGCGGAAGATGACGCAGCACAGCATCGACGGAAAGCGGCCTCGAAGGATGCCGGCCGGCCGGGCCGCCGTGAAGACCGTCCGCCGCCGCGTAGCGTCCTGATGCCGCTTCTGATTTTCGATCTCGACGGAACACTGATCGATTCGCGCCTCGATCTGGCTTATTCGGTAAACGCTACGCGCGCTCAGGCGAATCGCGGCCCGCTGCCCCACGAGCAGATCTTCTCCTTTGTCGGCAATGGGGCGCCGGTCCTGATCCAGCGCGCGATGGGGCCGGAGGCCAGCGAAGAGGAGGTCTCCCGCGCGCTCGAGTTCTTTCTCGACTACTACAAACATCACGCGCTCGATTACACCGTGCTCTATCCCGGGATTCGCGAATCGCTCGAACGCCTGCACGCCGCGGGCGCGCGTCTCGCCGTGCTGACGAACAAGCCGGTGCGCACGAGCCGCCGCATCATGGAAGGACTCGGGGTATCCGATCTTTTTTTCCAGATCTACGGAGGCAACAGTTTCGCGCACAAGAAGCCGCATCCCATCGGGATCGACACGCTGCGCGCGGAAGCTCCGGACGCCGCGGAGAACACATGGATGGTCGGCGACAGCTACGTCGACGTGCAGACGGCGCGTAACGCGGGAGTCGCTGCCTGTGGCGTGAGCTGGGGCTTCCGGCCGGAAACCTTTCGTGAATTTCCACCCGACGTTCTGGTCGACCGGCCAGAAGAATTCACCGATCGTTTCATGTCCTGAACGCCCGGGTTTTATTGCGATGCCCTGCGTCTATTGCGAAATCGTGGCAGGCGGAAGTCCGGCGGAGTTCGTCTGGCGCGGTGAGGACGCGGTGGCGTTTCTGGATATCCGGCCCCTGTTCCCAGGCCACGTGCTCCTGATCCCGGCCAGTCACGTCCCCACGCTCACCGATCTGCCGGCGCGGCAGGTGGGTCCTCTGTTCCAGACGGCGCAGCGGCTTGCCTCCGCGGTCGAAAAGGCGATGGAAGCGCAAGGAACCTTTGTCGCAATCAATAACCGCGTCAGCCAGAGCGTGCCCCACCTTCACATCCATATCGTGCCGCGGCGCAAGGGCGACGGGCTAAAGGGGTTTTTCTGGCCACGGCGCGGCTATGAGAGCGAGGAACATCTGCGCGCGACAGCCGCGAAAATCCGGGAAGCACTTTGAGAACGGCCCGTGGAGCCCGGTGGTTTATTGAATCGTGCTCGCGCCTTCGACGCCGAAAGTCTCCGAAATCACATTGCGATTGACGTGATTGTCCAGATTGATCACGTAGGTCTCAGGGGCATCGGTCAGGACCGTAGAATGCGTGGCGCAGACGATCCGGAAGCCGCGCTGCTCCACCAGTTCCATCAGCATCTTCAGGATGCGCTTCTGGTTCGAAACCGAAAGGGCCATCTCGGGCTCGTCGAGCAGCAGTGTAGTGCCGCGGTCGAGCGAAGGGAAATTCTGGCGAAACATGGCCAGCATGACCTGGCCGTGGCTGGCGAGTTGCAGAAACTCCAGCATCTCCGGCTGATCTTTGAAAAGCTCGAGCTGCATCCGGGGATTATGCTGCTCGGCGTCGAAGAGAAAAACCTTGCCGGGCGGAACGCCACCGCGATCCAGCCGGTAGACGTATCCCTCGGTCTGCTCGCCTCGCAGCGCGTAATGGATCGAGTGCAGCAGAGTGGATTTCCCGGAACCGTTCTCTCCGGTCAGCATGACGAGCGGATGCGACAGATCCACGATCATCGGCATGTGGAAGTTCAGATTCTGGAAGACCGGGTGCGCGAGGATCTTGAGAAACATCTCTAAGGGTCAGAATATCAGTGCGCGGGGTACGCGCTCCTCCCCTCCTCCGTCTACTGCGCGACGAGCCCGGAGCGAATCAGGAGCGCGTCCGGATCCGGATCGCGGCCCATGAATCTCCGGTAGAGTTCCGCTGGATCGTCACTGTCGCCTTTCGAGAGAATGTTCTCGCGGAAAGCCGCGCCGGCCTCGGGGCTGAAAATCCCTTCGTCGCGGAAGCGAGTGAACGCGTCAGCATCCAGCACTTCGGCCCACTTGTAGGAGTAATATCCGGCCCCATCACCAACGGGGCTGGCGAAGAGGTGCGTAAAGCCGGCGATCATGGAGTAGTTTTCCGGGACGGGCGCAGGCGAAAACGGCTGTATCAGCTCGCGAGCCCAGGCGACCGCATTCCCGGCGCGCGCCGGATCATATTCGCGGTGCAGTTTCAGATCGACAAAACCGAATCCCAGCTGGCGCATCTGCGCATTCGCGCTGCGATAATTCCGGGCGCGCACCATCTTGCGGAACAGCTCCTCGGGAATGGTCTCGCCGGTCTGGAAGTGACGCGCGAACAAATCGAGCGCCGCGCGCTCCCAGCACCAGTTCTCCATGATCTGGCTGGGCAGTTCGACGAAGTCCCACGCCACTGCCGTTCCCGCGAGGCTGCGCACCTCGACGCGGCTCAGCACGTGATGCAGCAGGTGACCGAATTCATGAAAGATCGTCTCGACTTCCCGGTGCGTCAGAAGCGCCGGCTTGTCTCCGATGGGCGGCGTCAGATTGCCGCAGATACATCCGAGGTGAGGCTCGTAGCTGCCTGACGCGCCCGATCCGCCCAGAAATCTGCCAGTGATGAAGGCCTCCATCCACGCGCCGTCGCGTTTGGATTCGCGCGGAAACCAGTCGGCGTAAAAGGCGCCAAGCAGCGCGCCATCCCGGTCGTGCACCTCGTAATAACGCACATCCGGGTGCCACACGGGCGCGCCGGTTTGCCGCCGGACCTGAATGCCATAGAGCCGTTCGACGATCTCGAACATGCCATCGACGACGCGCTCGGCCGGGAAGTAAGGCCGAAGCTCCTCTTCGTCGAAGTCGTAGAGCGCCCGGCGCTCCTTTTCGGCCCAGTAACCCACGTCCCAGGCTTCGAGCTTCCGGCCCGCGAAGGCTTCGAGCGCCGCATTCTCCTTCGCGAAGAACGGGTCCGTCCTGCCCTTCAGCTCCTCAAGAAACTTCATGGCGCGTTCGCCCTTGTGGGCCATACGGTCCTCGAGGACAAAGTCGGCGAAGTCCGCAAACCCGAGCAGCCGGGCCTTCTCGCGGCGCAGCGTCAGGATACGTTCGAGCAGAGGCCGGTTGTCGCGCTCCGGCTCGGTCGCGCGCGTGGTGTAGGCGCGATACATCTTTTCCCGGATTTCGCGATCGTCAAGATAAGTCATGACCGGAACGTAGCTCGGAGCCTGCAGCGTGAAGCGCCAGCCGGAGACCTTCTTCGCCTCCGCGCTATGCTTCGCAGCTTCGATCGCGCTCGGCGGCAGACCCGCCAGCCGGGCCTCATCCGTGACAATCAGCTCGAAGGCGTTGGTCGAGTCCAGAACATTCTCGGAAAATTTCGTGGTGACCTGCGCGAGTTCAACATCGATTTCGGCCAGCTTCTTCTTGCCCGCGGCGTCCAGTTCCGCGCCGTGCCGGCGGAAGGAATCCAGCGTCTTCGTGAGGAACCGCCGTCGGGTGCCGCTTAACGAACGGGCCTCCTCCGTCGCGGCATAATTCAGCAGTTGCTTCCAGAGGCCCTCGTTCAAAGGAATCTGGGAATAGAAGGCGCTGGCTTTCGGTTCCACGGCGTTCCAGGCGGCCCGCAGTTCCGGCGTGGTCGCCACCGACTCCAGATGGCGCACGACAGCCAGGGCATAGTCGAGATTGTCGGTCGAGTTCTCAAGCGCCAGCATCGTGTTAATGAACGTTCGCGGCCTGTCATCGCGGACGATCTCATTGATCCGCTCCTGCGCCTGACCGATCAGGTCCTGAATTCCCGGCTCAACATGTTCGGCGCGGATGCGATCGAAGGGGACGTGGAAATTGATGGACAGCAGGGGATTGTGGGACATTGAGAAGCAGTACCAATAGTAATATACCGGCAGACGGCATGAAATGGCGCGGGGACTTGCTCTGCGCCGCTTGGGAGGCACTATGCGCTGGATTGGAACGTTTCTCGCGGTTGTTGCGCTCGCGGCGCCGGCGGCCGCGCTGGCTGACGACGGCGCGCGATTGCTCCGGGTCGATCACTATGTTCGCGTGCGCTCGACGGTACCTGCCATCGCGGGCCAGACCACACAGATCTACGTTCGCGAGGTGGTGCTGGCGGGGGAGGCGTTGCGGGATTCCGCCTCTCCGGATCGCGTGGTGCTGTTTGTCCATGGCGCGGGCACGCCCGCCGAAGTCGCTTTCGACGTTCCCTATCAGGACTACAGTTGGATGGCCTGGCTCGCGCGCGCCGGCTACGACGTGTTCTCGATGGATATGACGGGTTACGGCCGGTCGACCCGTCCCTCGGCGATGAACGACCCCTGCAATCTTTCCCATGCCCAGCAACTCGCCTTCGTGCCGCAATTGATCCCGGCTCCGTGCTCTCCCGGCTACGGACATCAGATGACGACTCTCGCCTCCGACTGGAACGATATCGGAGCCGTCGTGGACCACCTGCGCGCGCTCCGCCATGTGGATCGCGTCGCCATGGTGTCCTGGTCGCTTGGCGGCCCGCGCGCGGCTGGATATACGGCAGGGCATCCGGAGAAAGTCCGGGCGCTGGTTCTTCTCGCCCCCGCCTATAACCGGTCGGCGGCCGCCACGCCTCCGGCACAGGTCCCGGCCAACGGGGCCGCGATGACGACTCAATCGCGCGCGGAGTTCGATGCGAACTGGGATCGTCAGGCCGGCTGCCCGAATCAGTATGATCCTGCCGCCAGCGATGCCGTGTGGTCGGCGATGATGGAATCCGATCCGGTCGGCGCAACATGGGGCACGGGGGTGCGGCGCGCTCCCGCGGTGACGTCGTGGGGGTGGACCTCGGCCGTGGTGGCGAAGACGCAGACGCCCGTCCTGATGGTCAGCGGCGCATATGACAAGCAGGTGCCGCAGGAAAGGGTCCGCAATTTGTATGAAGACCTCGGCTCCCGGCAGAAGGTTTTCGTCGACCTTGCCTGCTCTTCGCACAATGCCATGTGGGAGAAGAACCACCTGTTGCTCTTTCGCGCCTCGCTCGAATGGCTCAGCAAGGGAACCGTGAATGGCATGGACCACGGAATGTTGAAGCTCGGCTATTGAGGGGCGGCGCGCCGTTCACACTTCCGGCGATTTTTTTTGCTTCCTGTTTAACGCACTGAATCGATGGAGGATGTCCGGGGCTTGCGGGCCAGGCGAAAACCAGGGGCCGCTCCGGCCGATGGCAGAATCGGACCGGACGGAACCCTCCCTTGCCAGAACGCATCACGAAACTACAGCCCGACCGCACGATCTATCTGCGTGGCTTCGACAGCTTCGCCGCCGCCGCATCGATCCACCATGCAACGCCGGACGGTTTTGAAGTCAGCGGAACGTTCCGTGACTCCGCCGATTTTGCCGTCGTCGTTCTGTATGACGCCGATAATTCCTTCGAGCATCCCTCCATCCGCTACCTCCCGGATTTCGACTTCGCCGGACTGACGCTGCATTTCAGCCTGCGTTATACCGATTCCGTACAGCCGATCGACTCGCCGAAATTCAACTGGATCGACTGGGCCACGCTGGATGTCATCCGGCCGGACGGCACGACCGCCAGTGTGCCGCTCTGGGAGAACGCCACGCTTGCCGATGCAGCGTTTCCGGCGGCGCTCGCGACTCTCAACCTGACCGCGGATGATCCGCAGCCGGGCGATCGGGTGACTGTGTGGTACGAAAATCTGGCGTTCGACTTCACCGTGCCGGGCGGGCGCGCCGGGACTGCGACATACTTTTTTCAGGATGCGCCGTCGACCGCCAGCATCACGGTCGGATCGGTCACTTATACCTACCAGGTGACGACGCCAGGCGGGGAGAGCGGAGCCACAATCGCCGCGGGTGTTGCGGCGGCGGCCGCGGCGGATCCGCAGGTGGCTTTCAGCGCGTCCGGCAACGTCGTGAGCTTCGTCCCGAAGGCGAATACGGGTGAGGTGGTCAACGTGAGCGGCTACTCGCTGTGGCTGGTTACGGACTCCCCGGCCGCCTTCATCGCAGCCGAAATCGCGGCGCAGATCAACGGGTTCAACTGGAGCGGCGCGAACGCCCTTTTCGGTCTTCTGGCATCGGCGAGCGGCGGCGCGCTGACGATCACGGCCGCGCGCTATGGAGCGGTGAACGTGTCGGGAGAATCCGTAACGTGGGTTTCGGGGACGAAGTTTTCCGGAATCACGGCGGGCTCGGTTATCCGGATCGCGGGCGCTGCTTATACGGTCGCAGCCGCCGGGAGCCCGACTGCTCTCACCCTCACGGCGGCGGCGCCAGCGGCTTCCAGCGCGGCTTATCTTGCGCCTCGCGGCGGACGCGACGGCAACATGATTCAGTTGTATACGCTCGCCACATCGCCCGCAAGACTCTCATTCGATCAGCCGCTCGTCTCACCTGGCGGAGGAAGCTCCCAGGTGACGTGGAACTGTTCACTCGACTTCAGCGCGCTCGGCATCGCCGCGATACGGCAGTGCTGGCTGACCTTCGCCCCTTCTCTCGCGAACGCAGCCGCCTTCACGCCCGCCGAATGGCAGGCGACATTTTCCAACTGGGAGGTCAGCGGGCCCGATTCCGTGAAGGCGCTGCAGGTTGCCGGACCGGGCAGCGTCCGGATCGAGGAAACCGACTCCGCGTGCGCCTTCACGGCAAACTGGAGCGCGCCTGAGTCCGGTTTCTATTCGAAGTACTTCGCGCGCGCCGCCAGTGCACTGGATGAGTCGGTCACGGTCACGTACACGTGCCAGTTCCCGCACGATCTTTATCTGGGGACTTCGCTTTACGGGACGACGGTCTCCGGCGCCGGACTCGGCCTCGTGCAGGATACGCATTACGATCCCACGATCAACGGAACGTTTTACAGCGATCGCGGCGTGGCGGGCGTGCGGCTCGATGGCGACGCCGAAACTCTGGTCGATTGCCGCGTGAATACAGGCTCCGCTCTCGTGGCAAGGCGCCTTCTGCGGTCTGGCGTGCCGGCCGGCCGCCACACCGCGACGATTCGCGTGCAGCAGGCCG
>CAZXCO010000289.1:0-2022 GCA_964639095.1 uncultured Solibacteraceae bacterium | reverse complement strand
AGCGCGCGGGTGAGGACAGGCAGAATCGCCGTCAGCTTGAAAGGCTTGAGGATATAGTCGAGCGCCCCGGCCTGCATCGCCTGGACCGCCGTATCGATCGTGCCGTGCCCCGTCATGACGATCCCGACGAGATTCGGATCGATGTCGATCGCGGAGCGCATCAGGGCGATTCCGTCCATCTCCGGCATCATCAGATCCGAAAGCACAAGATCGAACGTCTGCTCCCGGAGGGCGTTCAGAGCGGCGTTGGCGGAGGTGAAGCCGGTGGTGCTGTAGCCTTCGCCTTCCAGCGTGTCGCAGAGGGCCTTCATGAGCGGGGCCTCGTCGTCCACAATCAGCAGTCTTGCGACGGGGTCAGCGGGCATACTCTCTCCGGGCATGCTTCAGCGTTCCACCGGACTGTTCGTCAGGTCTCGCAGCGCCGCGCGCAGTTGATTCAGCTTCGGAGGCTTGCTCAGCACGCGGTCCACGTTCGCCGGCACGTCGTCCTCGTCGATGAGTCTCTGGCCCCAGCCGGTGAGCAGAATCACGCCGGTATTTCGGGAGGCCGCCTTTACGGCGGCCGCTACCTTGCGTCCGTCGACGTACGGCATCCCCAGGTCGGTAATCACGATGGCGAATTCCTCGCCGCGCTCCGCCGCTTCACGGGCGATCTCGATTCCCTCCTTGCCGCCAGGAGCCGCGGTCACCTGGTGACCTTCGGCCTCCAGGGTGTCGCGAAGCGACTTGATGACCAGGGGATCGTCATCCACGATTAGAATCCGCAGGCGTGACAGCGGCTCCTGTATGTACGGGAGCCGGGACGTTTCGGCGCCGGAAGGCGCAAGTGCCGGGAAGTTCAGGCGAATGAGCGTGCCTTTGCCCGGAGCGCTCTCGATTTCGATTTCGCCGCTGTGTCGCTGCACGACTCCGTAAACCATCGCCAGTCCCAAACCGGTGCCCCGCGCTCCCTTTGTCGTGAAAAACGGCTCAAGGCAGCGCCGGCGGGATTCCTCATCCATACCCACACCGGTATCGACCACCTCCGCGTACACGCGCTTCGGCGGCGAGCCGGGCACAACGGAAACGGGCGCCGGGCCCTCGGCGTTTCGGGTGCGCAGGATCAATGTCCCGCCCTCCGGCATGGCATCGACAGCATTGAAGACCAGATTGGTGAGCGCCTCCCGGATTTCGCTTTCGATTCCAGCCACGGGAAGCAGATCCTGGTTCAGTTCCGTATTCATCCGGATCACGATGCCGCGCCGCTGCGGCATGTCGCGCCAGCGCGCCCGCGTGAGCTCCAGAACCTGATTGATCATGCTGTTGAGATCCACCGGCAGCAGCGTCAACTGCGGTTCGGAGAGCCGGTAGAACTCCCGCATGCGGCCGACGGTATGCGAGACGTCTTCCACCGCCCGCTGCGTCGTTTCCAGATACTCGCGGGTGCGGGCGCTGAGGTTCGGCTCTCTTTCAAGCAGCGATTCCGTATAAAGAGCCACGGGCGACAGCGCATTGTTGATGTCGTGGGCGATCCCGCTGGCCATCTGCCCCAGGACGCGCAACCGTTCGTGTTCCATGACGGACTGCTGAGTCTTCCGCAAATCGTCGTAGGCCTGCTGCAGCGCCGTGTGGATCTGCGCCTGGCGTGCCGCCAGCGCGACGTGCTCGCTGAGTTGCCGGAGAAATTCGCAATCGGTGCTGCTGAAGGCTCCGGACGCCCGGCGGGCGCATACCTGAATGCCGAAGACGTCGCTCTCCGACTGAATCGGTGCGAACACCACGGATCGCAGCCCGCCCTGCGCGAGCCGCCGGGTGAACGGGAAGCCGAGTTCGGCGACGTCGGGCTCGTACACCAGTTGCCCGCGGGCGCATCGCCCGAGGTTATTCTCATCCATCGCCAGACGCGCATTCTCGGTCAGGGCCAGCTCCATGGCCAGCGTTTCGCTGCGAGATCCCACGCAGGTGACCCGCACGTCGTCGGTGGCCGCGTCGTAAAGACAGACGCAACCGAAGTCGATCGGCAGATTGTCTTCGAGCGTGCGT
>CAZXCO010000288.1:0-4771 GCA_964639095.1 uncultured Solibacteraceae bacterium | reverse complement strand
CTGGGCGAGTATGAGCCCGTTCCGGTCACATTGCAGCACCGCCCGTATTATTTGCGATTCCGGGTGGAAGACCGTCCGGGGATTATCGCGGAACTGGCGCGGATACTGGCAGACAGGCAGATCAGCCTGGAAGCGGTGCTGCAGTTGCCCTGCGATACGAAGCACAATCTGCCGTTCGTGATTACGGTCGAGCCCTCTTCGGAACAGGCGATCCGCGAGGCGGTGGAGCAGATGAGCCGGTTGAGTTTTCTGCGGGAGCCGCCGCTCCCGTTGCCGATGGAGCCGCCGCTGTAAGGTTCCCCATTCAGTGCCGCGCCAGGTCGGTCAGAGCGTGGATGTATCGCTCCGCCGAGCGCCTCACTGCATTCTTCGCGTCGGCCCGGATTTCGAATCCCGGCCAGGCGCCATAGATTCGCTCGAAAGCGAACGGCTCGACGGCGTCCACGATCCGTTCGACGGCGGAAGCCGGCAGCGGGATGTAATTCGGATACGACCGCATGAAGCTCACCCATCTGCGGTCCGGCACGACCTGAATGACGTCTCCCGTGAACAAGGCGCCGCGATTCCAGTGCATCACCTGCGCCCCCTCGAAGTGGCCGCCGCAGTGGATCAGGGTCATCGACGAATCCAACTGGTGCGTCTCGCCGCTCCAGAACTCGATTCTCGAATCCGGACGCATGACCCAGTCGCGGTCTTCCTCGTGCAGCAGAACCGGCGCGTTCCCGAATGTTTCGCTCCAGTCCACCATGGTTGCGTAATAGTGCGGGTGTGAGATCGCGATGACGGCGATCCCCCCGAGCGCCTGTACGCGCTCTACCGTGGCCTCGTCCAGCAGAGACACGCAATCCCACAGAACGTTGCCCTCCGGGCTCTGCACGAGCAGGCAGCGCTGCCCGATGCCGAATTTCGGTTCCGTATGGATCGAAAACACGCCCGCGTCGATCTCCTCGATCCGGTTCCGGTGCGTCTGCCCCAGTCTGGCGGCAGTGGTCCATTGCTGGCCCTCATGCCCGACGTACTGGCGGAAGTCCGTGCAGACCGGACAGACGTCGGGCGGGCGGCCGCTGGAGGCAAACTGGACGCCGCAGGTCAGGCAGATGAAACCCGCGCCTGTTGACGCAATGTTCACATTCAGAGTGTAAACTGGAACCCAAAGGTGTACACGAACGCGCCGTGTACGTGACTGAAGGGCGTCCCGAGATGGGTACATCAATTCGCTTCAGGTTATTCCTGAGCTGTTTCCTGCTGATCGCAGTGATCGCGCTGGCCCTCGACCTGAGCGCGACCGGAAGCCCGCTGAACCGGATGCTGCTCGGGCTCGTTCTCTGCATCCTCGGCGCATCCGTCATGACATGGATTTTCACCCGCTCCATCGAATGGCGGATTCAGCGTCTCAAAGTCTTTACGGAGCACGTTCTCGACGCCACCGATCAGGATGAACCGCTGCCGGAAGAGGGCGAGCAGGCGGCGCTGCTGAATCAGTCTCTGCGCCGGATGGCGTCCCGCATCCGCGAACTGGTGGACCGCCTGAGTCTGGAGTCCACCCGGCGCGACGTGATCCTCAAGAGCATGGCGGAAGGCGTTCTCGCAGTCGACCACCAGATGCGCGTACTCTTCTGCAATCAGGCCCTTTCGAACGCGCTCGGTCTCCGGCATCCGGTGGAGGAGAACACGCCGCTGATCGGGCTGGTGCGCGACCCGAAACTATTGAGCCTCATTTCGGGGGTGCTGACTTCCGGAGAGGCGGTGAAGACCAGGCTTGAATTCGCAAGCGAGGAAGCGAGCATGTTCGAAGCCTATGCCGCGCCTCTGGCTGTTCCCCATCATCGGGGCGCCGTCGTCATTCTTCATGACATTACCGGTCTGGAGCGGCTGGAGCGGATTCGCCGCGACTTCGTGGCCAACGTATCCCACGAACTCCGGACCCCTCTGACGGCCATCCGCGGCTATGCGGAAACGCTTCTCGGCGGGGCTCTGTCCGATACGGACAACAATCGGCGCTTCGTCGAAATCATTCAGGCGCACGCCATCCGGCTCAACAACATCGCATCGGATCTGCTGACCCTGTCCGATCTCGAATCGGGAAGGCGGGACACCCCGCCGGGGCCAATTTCAGTCGAAGAGGCGGTGAATACGGCGCTGCTCACGGTGGAACCTGAGGCGCGCATCCGCGGGGTGCGCCTGACGCGCGGTTCCGTGCGCGATGCCCTGATTACGGGCCACGCCATCCGGCTCGAGCAGGCGCTGGTCAATCTTCTCGATAACGCCGTCAAGTTCAACCACCCGGGCGGAGAGGCACGCATTGATGCCGGAACCACGCCGGAGGGAGGCGTCTTCATTTCGGTTTCCGATACCGGACGCGGCATGCCGTCGGACGATCTGCCGCGCATTTTCGAGCGGTTTTATCGCATCGACCGGGCGCGTTCGCGCGAAGTGGGCGGCACCGGTCTGGGACTTTCCATCGTGAAGCACGTGGTGGAGCGGATGGAGGGTTCCATCAAGGTGGAAAGCCGCCTCGGCAAAGGCTCCACGTTCACGATTCTCCTGCCGCCCTGTTCGAGTTCTCTCGCCGCCTGAGCCGGTTTGGACACGCCATTTTGGACACTCCAACGGATTTAACAGTCGAGGACACCAGGCGGCCCCGGGCAGCCCGCGCCACGATCGGAACGAAGAGGAGTATGACCGCAACCGCCAGAGCCAAAGCTGCCGCCGCACCGGGGCCCCCGGCATCCGACTCGCCGAATGCCGCTTCGGCCGAAGTGGTTTCGCTCGACGATCCGTCACTCTACATGAACCGGGAGCTCAGCCTCCTGGAGTTTCAGCGGCGTGTGCTCGAAGAAGCCCGCGATCCGCGTAACCGGCTGCTGGAGCGGTTCAAGTTCCTCTCCATCGTCAGTTCCAATCTTGATGAATTTTTTATGGTGAGGGTCGCGGCCATGAAGCAGAAGCTCGAACAGGGCAGCCCGGATCTCAGCATCGACGGCAAGACGGTTACCGAGCAACTGGCCGCTGTCCGCGCCAGCGTGGATCAACTGGTACGGCAGATTTACGACTGTTACCAGAACGAACTTCTGCCCCAGCTCGCGGAAAACAACATTCGGATCGTGGACTATTCCTCTCTCGATGATCGCGAGCGCGAGGCTGTCGACCGCTACTACAGCGAGACCATCTTCCCGGTGCTCACGCCGCTGGCTTTCGATCCGGGGCGCCCTTTCCCGCACATTTCGAATCTCAGCCTGAATCTGGCGATCGTTTTGCGGGACACCTCGCTCCCCTCCAGCGACGGGCGGAGGCACTTCGCGCGCGTGAAAGTTCCCGATTCCCTGCCCCAGCTCGTCACCGTCCCCGCCGCCGCGCCGCGGCGCTCCGCCAGAACACGCCGTGCGGCCTCAGCGGCCGGTCCGCTCAAATTCGTCTGGATCGAACAGGTGATTGCCGCCAATCTGCGGTCCCTCTTTCCCGGTCTCGAGATCGTGGAATCCCACCCATTCCACGTCACGCGCGACGCGGAGGTGGCCATACAGGAACTGGAGAGCGACGATCTTCTGGAGTCGGTTGAAGAAGCTGTCTGGCGGCGGCGCTTCCGCCAGGCCGTGCGGCTGCAGACGGACTCGAGTATCTCCGATCATATTCTCGAAATCCTCATCGAAAACCTCGAAGTCGCGCCCGACGAAGTCTGCCGCGTGCCGGGGCCGCTCGATCTTTTACGCCTTCGGCAGCTTCCTTCACTCGATCGCCCGGAATTGCGCGACGACCCGTTTGAGCCCTGGGTCCCGACGGACCTCTCGGCGCACGCCGACGAAGACATGTTCACCGTCATTCGCGAGGGCGACCGGCTGCTGCATCATCCCTACGAATCCTTTCAGCCGGTGATCGATGTGCTGCAAAAGGCGGCGCACGACCCGGACGTGCTGGCGATCAAGATGACGCTCTACCGTGTGGGCCGCAACTCGCCCATCGTCCAGGCGCTCCTCGACGCCATCGAAAACGGCAAGCAGGTCGCGGTGCTCGTGGAGCTGAAGGCCCGCTTCGACGAAGAGAGCAATATCGAATGGGCGCGCGCTCTGGAACGCGAGGGCGTACACGTCGTCTATGGTCTGGTCGGGCTCAAGGTACATTGCAAAATCGCCTTGATTGTCCGGCGCGAACTGGACGGCATCCGCCGGTATCTTCATCTCGGAACCGGCAACTACAATCCGGCGACAGCGCGCCTCTATACCGATTTCAGCCTGTTCACCTGCAATGCGGACCTCGGGGCAGACGCCACGGACCTGTTCAACTATCTGACCGGGTACTCGCAGAAATCCGACTTCCGCAAGCTCCTGGTCGCGCCCGTGACCCTGCGGGAGCGCATGGCCGCGCTCATCCGCCGCGAAATGGAGCATGGGCCGCGCGGACGCCTGATCTTCAAGATGAACGCGCTGGAAGACCGGGCCATGATCCAACTGCTTTACGAAGCCTCGCGGGCGGGCGTACGGATCGATTTGATTGTGCGCGGCCTTTGTTCTCTGCGGCCGGGAATTCCGGGCGTCAGCGAACATATCACCGTGAAGAGCATCGTGGGGCGCTTTCTCGAGCACAGCCGGTTGTACTACTTCGAAAACGGCGGCCGGGAGGAGATGTATATGGGCAGCGCCGACCTGATGCCGCGAAATCTCGACCGGCGGGTAGAGATTCTGTTTCCGGTTCTGGATCCGGCGATCGTGCGCCGGCTGCGGGGAGTGCTGGAGAAATGCCTCGCCGACAACGTCAAGGCACGGATCGGGAAGGC
>CAZXCO010000287.1:0-6052 GCA_964639095.1 uncultured Solibacteraceae bacterium | reverse complement strand
TACCAGCTTTGAAGCCGTCCGATTCCAAAGAGCCCGATCCCGTTCTTCTCGAAATTTTTTCGACCGAGCAGGCCGAGCACCTCGAGCGGATGCGCCCCCTGATTGAACGTATGGGAGAGGCGGCCAACCGCGCCGCTGTGTATGACGAGTTGATGCGGCGTGCCCACACTCTCAAGGGCGCCGCGCGGGCAGCGGGATTTGGGGCCACCGAATCGCTGCTCCACGGGCTCGAAAGCGCGCTGGCGGCCCTGCGTGACGGACGGTGCGAACCGGACCCGGACGCGACGGCATTGTTCCTCCGGGTGCTCGATGTTATTGAAGACATCCCTGCTTCTTTCCGGGCCGGCCGGCCGGCGCCCCATACCGGGGATCTTCTCGGCGGACTCGGCCGTATGGCGGGCGTTCAGCCCACCGCTACTCCTCCCAGCCCGGAACCGGAGGCCAGCCAGGACCCGGAGGCCAGCCAGGAACCGGAGGCCAGCCAGGAACCGGAGGCCAGCCATGAACCGGAAGCCAGCCAGGAACCGGAGCCACCGGCCGAGGCTCCGGCGAGCGATGCTCCGGAGTCCGCCGAATTTGTGCGTGTCAATGCCGCGTGGCTCGACGATCTGATGCGCGCCTCATCCGAACTGGTCGCGGCTGCGGATGCCGCGCGTTTCGAAACCGGGGCCACGAGTGATGTTGACCGTGCCGAGGCGGCATTCAAGGAGTGGCGGGAACTGCGACAGAAAGCTTCGACGTTCCTGCGAACGGCTGGAGATGACGCTGCGTCCGCTCTGGTTCGCGAGTGCATTGAAGGAGCCGACCGGCAGTTCCAGGTGCTGATGAGTACGCTGCATGGCGAGGCCATTCAGAAGCAGCGCCGAGAGTGGGAACTGAGCCGTCTTGCCGACAGGCTAAACGAGAGCGCCCTGCGGGTTCGGATGGTGCGCGCGGATACGGTTTTGGGCGGATTCGGCCCCATGCTGCGGAATCTTGCCAGGGAATCCGGAAAAGAAATCGAGTTCCGGGCTGAAGGACTCGACCTCCCGGCCGACCGGATCGTACTGCAGGCTCTGAAAGATCCGGCAATGCATTTGCTCAGGAATGCGGTGTCGCACGGAATCGAGTCGGAGAGTGAACGGCTTCAGACGGGGAAGCCTGCTGTCGGCACAATTCGCCTGCTTCTCCGCTCGCGAGGCGAACGCATGCAGATGATTGTGGAAGATGACGGCCGGGGGATCGATTATCAGGCGCTCGCCGCTGAGGCAACGCGGCAGGGATTACCTGAAGCCGGTTCGATCTCTGGTTCCGATGAAGCGCTGAACGGGCTGATCTTCCGCCCCGGGTTTTCCACGTCGCCGGGTGTCACGACTCTGGCGGGGCGGGGAATGGGCTTGTCCATTGTTCGCCACGAAGTAGACCGCCTGCACGGTGAAATACGCATCCATTCGGAGCCTCAAAAGGGACTCCGGATTACGATTTCAGTGCCCCTGTCTCTTTCGACCCAGCGAGTTCTGCTGGTCTCGGCGGGCGGACATGTGTTCGGCATTCTCTCTTCGTTTGTGGAGGGGTTATATCGTTTTGAGAAATCTGCGATTCGGACTGTGGAAGGCCGCCCGGCTATTCTGATCGATTCGCAGCCGGTTACGCTCGTGCATCTGGCCGAACTGCTGCACCTCGCCGCCGGCAACCATGCGAAAGACAAGGCGAAAAACACAGCAGGAGACAACGGCGAAGCCGGGAAAGAGAACGGAATGGTCCCGGCCGCGCTCGTTTCCGTGGGCGCCAATCGTGCTGTAATCGCCGTCGATGGCCTGCTGGATGTCCGCGACGCTGTCGTGAAGCCAACCGGACTCCTGGCCGGGGATTCCGGAATTGCCGCCGGAGCGATACCCATGCGCGACGGCTCCGTGGCGGTTATTCTCAATGCCGCCGAGCTTGCAGACCGCTTCCGGCTTGCCGGTGCAGTCTCGGTGCGTGCCTTCGCTCCGCCGGAGGAGAAGCGGCACACGATTCTGGTCGTTGACGACTCGATTACCACGAGATCGCTGGAAAAAAGCCTGCTGGAATCGAACGGTTACCGGGTGGAACTTGCGGTGGATGGCGTTCAGGCGCTGGAGAAGCTCCGCTCGCGCGTGTGTGATCTCGTCATCACGGATATCACGATGCCCCGCATGGGCGGCTTTGAACTGCTGGAACAGATTCGCCGGGACGACGCGCTGAAGCAGACTCCGGTGATTGTCGTGAGTTCGGTGGAAAGCCATGAAGAGCAGGTGCGCGGCCTCGCACTCGGCGCCGATGCGTGGGTCGTGAAACGCAAGTTCGATCAGGCGGAGTTGCTCAGGACGGTTCGCCAGATTCTATGAGTCCGGTTCGCGTGATGATCGTGGAGGATTCCGGTGTGGTTCGTGAGCACCTCAACCGGATCATTTCCGCCGATCCGAGGCTCGTGGTCGCGGGTGTCGCGCAGAGCGGCGAGGAGGCGATCGAGATGCTCGACAGCGTCGCTCCCGACGTCATCTCAATGGACATTCAGTTGCCGGGAATAGAAGGATTCGAAGCCACGCGGAGGATTATGGCCCGTCGCCCAACGCCCATTGTCGTCGTCTCGGGCATCGGCTCGGGGGAGGTGAATCTCACGATGAAGGCGCTGCGCGCCGGTGCTCTCGCGGTGGTCGAAAAGCCGGTCGCCGTCAGCCATGATGACTATGAGGCCATCGCCGGCCGGCTTTGTACGCAGCTCGTCATCATGAGCGATGTCAAAGTGATCCGGCGACGTGAGAGCGATGGCGCCCACGCGGATCGCAATGTCTGCGAACCACGGCCGGGCGTCACGGGCGTCCTTCCGTTCCGCATTCTCGCGGTGGCCGCTTCGACCGGCGGACCCAATGCGCTGCTGCACCTGCTGACCGGTCTCGGGCCGGATTTCCGCTTGCCGATTGTCATCGTGCAGCATATGAATCCCGGCTTCATGGAAGGCTTTGCCGAGTGGCTGGGCAGCGTGACGCCGTTTCCGGCCTCTGTGGTGACGACCTCCACTCTTCTCCGGCCCGGCAATATCTACGTGGCGCCGAGCAACCGTCACGTTGCATTTGAAGGAGGCTCGGTGGTTCCCGATGACAGTCCGCCGGTGGGCGGCCACAGGCCATCCGCCAATGTGCTGTTTACATCGGTGTCTCGAGGATTCGGCGCGGCCGTCATCGGTGTGCTTCTCACCGGAATGGGTGAGGACGGGGCGGCGGGTCTGAGCCTGGTCCGGTCCGCGGGAGGCTACACGATTGGTGAAGACGAGACGACTGCTGTGGTTTATGGAATGCCCGCCGCCGGCGTTCGCACGGGTGCGGTGATTGAGTCCCTGCCTCTCCACCGGATCGCGGCGCGGGTGCTGGAACTGGTCGCCTCGAGACAGGGGCTGAACCGGTGAGCGATCCTCTGAACAATAAACGCCGGGCCATGCTCATCGAGGACTCGCCGACCCAGGCGGAGCGCCTGCGCCGGCTGCTGGCCGCGGCCGATCTCGACGTGACACACGTTCTGAGCGCGGAAGCCGCCTTCGACCGGCTGGCGCTCGCGCGCCCCGATGTGATCGTCGTCGATCGAAACCTGCCGGGCAAGACCGGCAACGATTTCTGCCGTGAAATCAAAGCCAGCGTAAATACACGCGCTATTCCCGTCCTGATGCTCACGGTGGACGAAAGCGACACGGCGCAGATGCGCGGCCTTGAAAGCGGGGCGGACGACTATGTGTCGAAGGCGGCCGACCCGGACATTCTGCGGGCACGAATCCGCGCCCTTTTGCGCGAATCGCCCGACCCGGCATCCATCGTCAACGGCAAGAGCTTCAGCCGTCCGCGAGTACTCGCCATCGACGACAGCCCCGCATATCTCTATTTCATTTCCGAAGAATTGAAGCGCGCGAACTATCAGGTGGAGACGGCGTCCGGTCCGAGGGAAGGTCTGGCGAAGATCAGCTCGGCGCCCTATGACTGCGTGCTGGTGGATTTCGAAATGCCGGGCGAAAACGGCCCGGAGGTCTGCCGGAAGATTCGCAGCATGGGCGACGAAACAAATCCGCAGGTCGTCCTGATCATGCTCAGCAGCCACGAGGACAAGGAGCACATGCAACTCGGATTCGACGCGGGCGCGGACGATTACATCTCGAAATCGGCCGACCGTGCGATTATCCGGGCACGGGTGGGCGCCCTGCTGCGGCGCAAATTCCTGATCGAGCAGAACCGCCAGATTATGGAAGAGCTGCGCGAGCGCGAACTGGAAACCGTGCGCGCCGAGGCCGCGAGGGAAGCCGCGGAAATCCGCGCCCAGATGGCTGACCGGCTGGCGGAGGCCAACAGGCAGCTGGCGCTCTCCAACACCCGGCTGGATCAGGCGAATCGCGAGCTGGAGTCTTTCGCCTACTCGATGGCTCACGATCTGCAGGAGCCGCTGCGCATGATCGGCATCTCGAGCGAATTGCTTCAGGTGGAATACGCGGAGAGGCTGGACGAGAAGGCCAACGAATTTCTCTCCCGCTGCGTGCAGGGAGCGCGGCGCATGGATACGTTCATCCGGGATCTTCTGATCTACGTGCGGGCCACGAGCACCGAAACCGAGCTGCCGCGGTCGCTCGTAAATCTGAACGAGCTGGCGTCGCGGGTGCTCGCCAATCTGGAAGGAGCGCGCGTCGAGAGCGGCAGCGAAATTACCGTCGGGAATCTCCCCGCGCTGATTGTGGAGGAAACGCGCATCCAGCAACTCCTGCAGAACCTGATCGGCAATGCGATCCGGTATCGCCGTGCGGAAGTGAAGCCGCGGATTCGCGTGTCGGCGGAGCGCGGCGACGGATTGTGGACGTTTTCCGTTGCCGATAACGGCATCGGCATCGATCCCGAGGATTGCGAAAGGGTTTTCGCGCCGTTCAAGCGCCTGAGCGGCACGCATTCCCCGGGTTCGGGACTCGGCCTCGCCATCTGCCGGCGGATTGTGGAGCGCCACGGAGGCAGGATCTGGGTGGAACCCGCCCCGGGCCACGGTTCGGTTTTCCGGTTTACGCTTCCGGGCGCGGAAACCCAGGGCGCGTAGCGGGTGGTACTTTCCCCGCCATGTGTACGGGCGGCATTTCTCTCTGAAGCCGGCGGAGTAAGATCCTGAAATGGCCGCCGAGCCTTCCATTCATCCCTCTTCCACGAGCCCAGAGCCCAGGCCGGAATTGAAAAAAGACGCAGACTACGTCTTTTACGAGTTGACGCGCAGCATTTGTCCCGAGTGCCGTCGGGTGGTCGACGCCCACATCCTGATCCGCGATAACAAGGTGTTCATGCGCAAACGCTGTCCGGCTCACGGTGTCTTCGAAGCGCTGGTCTATGGCGACGCCGGGCAGTATACGAGTGCGTCGAAGTTCAACAAGCCCGGCACCATTCCGCTCGAGTTCTCGGCTGCAATAGCCCACGGCTGCCCTTACGACTGCGGTCTTTGCCCCGATCACCAGCAGCACGCGTGTCTGGGCATCATCGAAGTCAACAGCGCCTGCGACATGACGTGCCCGCTCTGCTTTTCCGAAGCCGGGCCGGGATTCAGCCTGACCATCGAGGAGGTCGAGGATATTCTCGATCGCTTTGTCGCCGCCGAAGGCAATCCGCAGGTCGTACAATTCTCCGGCGGAGAGCCCTCCATCCATCCGCAGATCATTCCGATGATGCGGGCGGCAAAATTGCGCGGAATTCCCAATGTCATGCTGAACACCAACGGGAAGCGCATCGCGCGCGATGACCGCTTCCTCGCGGAACTCGCCGAACTGCAGCCCAACATCTATTTCCAGTTCGACGGCTTCGAGAGCGAGACTTACCGGATCATCCGCGGCGAACCAGACATTCTTTCCGTAAAACTGCGGGCGCTCGACCGCCTGGCTGAAATCGGGTGCGCCGTGATCCTGGTGCCGGCCATCGAACGCGATGTGAACGAACACGAGATTGGCCGGATCGTTCGCTTCGGTCTGAGCCACCCGGCTGTCAAAGGCATCAATTTTCAGCCCGCCTTTCACGCCGGCCGGCATGTACGGCACGATCCCCTGCGG
>CAZXCO010000286.1:0-2763 GCA_964639095.1 uncultured Solibacteraceae bacterium | reverse complement strand
CTTCGAGAACGACTCGAACGGTATCGGATTCGGCGCGAGCCGCGCACCCGCTCCGCCGTGTCCGTCGTGATCGTGGCATTCGTAGCAACCGTAGCTGTCGAAAAGCTTTCGGCCGTTGCGCGCAGAGGTCGTCTGGGCGATAAGCGCGCCGGAGAGAGTCAGCAGGATCAGGAAGCGCATGGCGGTTATCTCGGCTGCGTCACCACATCCACCAGCGCCGGCTCGCCTCGCATCACGACGTCCATCGCGCGCTTCAGAGCGGGCGCCAGATCTTTGGGATCGGTGACCGGCCCTTCGCCGTGGACGCCCATGCCGCGCGCGATCGTCGCAAAATCGACGTTCGGATCCGTAATCGTCGTTCCGATCCCGGCGTTCGTGATCCCGCGCTGATGCCGGTTGGCCATGCGCTGGATATGCATGACTTCCTGGTGATAGGCGCGGTTGTTATGCATGACGCTCATCAGCGGAATGCGGTGGTGAGCTGCCGTCCAGAGCGCGCCGGGAGCGTACAGCAGGTCGCCATCGGTCTGAATGGCCACTGAAAAACGGCCGTACTTGCGATTGGCCAGCGCCGCTCCCACCGAGCCCGGGGCCGTATAACCGACTCCGTATGCGCCGCCGCCGCCCGCAACGCGATATACGGTGTCGACATTCCAGAGGCGCGACGGAGCGCCTCCCACGAGCGACCAGTCCTTGTCGCGTATCAGTTCCCAGATCTCGGCGGCAAGACGCGCGGTGCTGATTGGCGTCGAGTCCCAGCCCGCGCCAGCCTCGTTGCGGGCCCGTTCGAGCGCCTGCGCATGCGTATTGGCAAGTTTCCGCCCCCGTTCCTGCATCGCCCGTCTCCGTCCCGGCGTGATGAGGCGCTTGCAGGCTTCGATCAGGTAAGGGAGCGTCGCTTCGGCGTCGGCCGCGATCGAGATATCCGTTTCGGGGTAGCGCTGAAAGTATTGGTAGTTGCTCCGGAGGTCGAGATTCAGTGCCGAAATGCTGACGATCCTCGTGCCCGGTCTGGTGAAAGACTGCACAGACCGGTGCAACTGATCGCGGACGCCATGGATCGCGCCCCAGACATCGGCGACTTCCAGCGCGACGATGAGATCCGCGGAGCCGACGAGAGCGCGCCCGCCCGCCTGGTTCAACGGATGATGGGAAGGAAATTTTCCCCCGACGACCGGCGCCTGCACGGTCTCAGCCAGTTCGATCAGAAGTTTCATGCCCTCTGCCGTGCGCACCGCATGGTCGGCCAGCAGAACCGGATTCTCCGCGGCAACCAGGAGTCTGGCCACTTCCGATACTGCCTTCTGATCACCCGCGGGTGGTGAGGAGAGCGTGAGCTTCGGGATCGGCAGCCTCCGATCCGGGTCGACGGGAGCCTCCTGCAGATCGCTGTCAGCGACGATCACGACGGGTCCGCAGGGTGGCGTCAGAGCAATCTGATAGGCGCGGACCGCGGACTCGGCGAAGTGCGGCAGCGAGATCGGAAGGTCGTCCCACTTCGAATAATCGCGAACCATCGCCGCGGCGTCCTGCGCACTGTGAAACCATTCCACGCCGGGGCGGCGCGCGGTGGCGTCGATCGTGTTGCCGAGAATGATGTAAGCGGGAGAGCGCGCCGCATACGCGTTGTAGATCGCCATCGACGCATGCTGCAAGCCGACGGTGCTGTGGGCCATGACTGCCAGCGGCTTGCCTTCGATCCTCGCGTAGCCGTCCGCCATCGCGACAGACTGCTCTTCGTGACAGCAGGTGATCAGCTCGGGCGCCTTATTGCCGCCGTGGTTGATGAGCGATTCATGGAGCCCGCGGAAACTCGATCCGGGGTTGGCGCAAATATACTCGAACTTCAGCGACTTCAGAACGTCCACCATGAAGTCGGCGCCGGGCCGGTCGGCCGTCAGCACTTCCGCGGCAGGCGAGACCGGGCCTGTCTCCGCTGCCAGGGCGCTCGCGGATGGCGGATTCGATCCGCGGCGACTGGCGGGCTGCTGCCCCTGGATGGGTCCGGTTCCGGCGGCGAGGGCCGCCGCGCCTGTCGCGGCGCCTTTCAGAAAACCGCGGCGGGGAAGCGCATTCGCGCGTCTGGACATGCGACGAACTCCTTCCTAACGGAAGGCCTGCCTGGCCTTCTGTTCTTCTTCCTTCTTTATCCCCGGTCCGAAGAGCTTTTCGAAGAAGCCTTCACGGACCAGCTTGTCCACCGTCCTGTTGTCGATGATTGTATGAAAATCGAAGCTTTTCAGGCGCGCGGCGGACCTGTCGTCGAGGGGGTGATCGACCATGTACTGAACCGCTGCGGCGGAGACGTACGGCACGCGCTCGAACGTATTTGAGCCGGCATAGCGGTCGTAGACGCGCCCGAGTTCGGTCAGGTCTTCGGGAGTGTATTTCACGTAGGCTTTGAGCGCGAAGTCCTTGTCCTCGTAGAATCGCTTGATGGCTTCGGCATGCGCCTTGATCAGGAGCTCCGGCAGCTCCGGATTGGCCGCGATGGTGGACTTCCGGAACACATAAACGGTAGGCGCATAGATGTCGTCGTAGTCGCTCGTGTTGGCGAGACTCTTGTAGCCCTGCTCTTCAAGCTTGAAGTAAACCGGCGCGGTCAGCATGGTGGCGTCGACGCGGCCGCCGGCCAGCGCCGCCGCCCGCCCGTTCACATCCGTGCCGATCGGGATCCACTGCACATCGCGAGCGGTGAGCCCGAACTTGCCCAGCAGACTGACCGCATAGTTGTAAGGGGCGTCGCCGAGCTGGCTGACTCCC
>CAZXCO010000285.1:0-2306 GCA_964639095.1 uncultured Solibacteraceae bacterium | reverse complement strand
AGTCCATGCACTCGGCGAAACCGGCCGGACCGAAAATGCACTCCCAGCCATCCATCGTGGAGACTTTCCACATCACGAGGCGCACTTTCGTTTCGACGTGCCGGAAGACCCGCCAAGCCTGAGCGCCCGCGTTGCCGTCAGCGAAATTCATTGCCCCTTTGCTTTCGACGCCCCGCCTCCTGCAACGGGTGACGGCGCCTCCAGAACTTTGCGCAGGCGGGTTACGATGGCAGCCGAAAGTCTCTGATGAGCCGTCTGGTTGGCGCGGGCATTCCGCGCGGCCATTTCCATGGCTTCGCGGACCCGGGCGTGCGCGATGCCGGATAACTCACGGGCCGACGGCACGACGACCTCCTACGCTTTGGCGGCGGTGAACGCCTGGAGCGCGGCTTTCAGATCCGCGAGCTCCTGCGCGACGCTGTCGCCTGTGAGTACCTGCTCGGCGGCTCGCGCCTCGATGGGTCCGACAGTCGTCAGGAGGTTAACGGCCTTGCCCAGCACGGCGACACCCAGCTCGTTCATCGCCTGCTGGTTGGCGACTGCATTCTGGGCAGCCAGATTGGTGTTGGCGATCAGATTCGACATCGCGAGATTCGCCAGCATGGCTGGTTGTTCGGCGATGGATTTCAGGTTCCCTACCGCCACGGCTTCCGTGATTTGCGGATCGATATTATCGGCCACTTCGTTCTCCTCTGGTATTTGGCTGCCTGTACCGCTCTTCAGGAGTGAGGAGCCGCCTGCGGCATCGGCTGCAGGGCTCCCAGGGCGATCTTCTGAGACAATTCGCGCATCTCGCCGATGACCTTGAGAACCTCCCGCATGGCTTCGGAAATTTCTCCGGCGGCGCCTCCTTCGCGTGTGATCAGCGAGACGCATTTCGCGACTGCCGCCAGCGCGATCAGATTCAACGCCTGAACCTGGCTGATGGCCAGCTGCTGTTGCAGATTCGTCGCAAAAATCTGGTTCGCAAGCGCCAGGTTGCTCAGGATGGCCGGTTGTTCGCCGACGGATTTCGCACTGGAAATACCGATCGCCTCAAGGATCGGCCCGGGAAGCTGGTTGTCAGCAGGCATGATGACTCATCGAAAAAGTACAGACAAGTACGCCACTTTAGAGGAAATTGCTGGAGTTTGTCAATGAATCGGCGTGGAATTCGCCGAACTGTCACGGAATTTGCCGGGCTGATTCGCGCCCGTCCTTCGACTCGATCGGCGGGAATATTCGAATGGGCCGCGGTAAGCGGCGCCTGCCATCGCCGGCAGGCACCGCCTCACCTCGCCCTACTTCTTCTTCGCGGCTGCTGCCTCTTTGAGCGCCTTCAGATGCGGCAGGTCATGGTCCTCTTCATGACACGCGGCCTCGCGAAGCTGAAACTTTTCGCGCCGGATCTGGAAGGACACCGTCCACGGCCGCGTATAGACGACGGGATCGGTCACGGTTGCTTCATAGCTGAAGCTGTCGGGACCCGACGGAGTGAATCGCTCCACCACGTGTTCCGCGTAGCTGACGATCTCACCGCCTTCATCCAGCCATGTCTTGCCGTTGAAGTTGGTGGTATCGATCACCAGAGTGTCGCCTTCCCAGTGACCCACCGAATCGCCCTGCCACAGGCGCATGGTGCTCGGCAGGTGCGCGTGGGCCGCCTTTTCCGGGTCATAGATCGGCACAATGCGCCAGGCCACGCGTTCGTGCAGGAAGACGATGTAATCAGGCGTCTGAATAATCTCGTATCCCTCGGGCACCCACATCGAGCGCGGAACACCGGCGGGGAAGCAGTGAGCAGTCGGATCGTCGTAACCTCGCTCGGTCAGTTTCCGGCTGGCCCTCTCCTCCACGGCCCATGGTTGCATCGGAAGCTTCCCGTCCGCGGGATCGATGATGAAGGGCCGCGCCGTTGCCCCGGCCCGGCCGAAGGGACGTCTTTCCAGGCCCTGGTTGGCGCCCGGGGCGCTCGATTCATAAAAGCCCTGCATGTCCGGCTTGCCATAGGGCGTCCGGCGGATGTTGGCCGCCGGCGCGGGCGGAGCGGGTGCGGAGGCGGTTTCGGTCATGGCGGGCGGAACGGTTCCGTCGCCCGGATACCACGTTCGCTTCTCGCGCGTGAATGCGCCGTTCGTCTCTTCCACCTCGGCCTGGCAGACATATTCGAAGAGCCGGTCGCGGTCGGTCCGGCGGTGCAGCGCGATATTGATGGTCCACGGCTTCGTGAAGACTTTCGGATCCTCGATCGTCGCTTCGTACTCAATCGTGTTACGGTCTGTCATGCGGTACCGCTCGACCACATGGAGCGCCTCGCTGTGAAAGTC
>CAZXCO010000284.1:0-8404 GCA_964639095.1 uncultured Solibacteraceae bacterium | reverse complement strand
TCTCAAGCCGTCTGTCGCGCCCGACGCGAAAACCGCCGCCCGGATCTATCCCGCAAATTACTGGTATGCGCTGCTCAAAGTGCCCGAGAAAAACGAATTTCCCGGGACCGGCCCGCACGGCAACGGGATTTCACCGAACATCAAAACGCAGGGACAGTGGCTCCATCTCATCAAGACGGATAGCTGTGAGTCCTGCCATCAGCTTGGAAACCAGTACACCCGCACGATTCCGACCCTCTTCGCCAAACTCGATTCGCCGGCGAAGGCCTGGCTGCGGCGCGTGCAGTCGGGGCAGGCCGGGAACGCCATGATGGGCGGCCTCTCGCAGCTCGGCCCCGAGCGCGCGACCGCCGAATTCGGCGACTGGACCACGCGCATCGCCCACGGAGAACTCCCCTTCGCCATGCCGCCGCGCCCGCAGGGTATGGAGCGAAATGTGGTCATCACCCAATGGGACTGGGCCGATCCGAAGGCTTATCTCCACGACGAAATCTCAACAGACAAGCGCAACCCCAACGTCAACGCCAACGGATTGATCTACGGATCGCCCGAAGAGAGCCGCGACTATTTGCCAGTGCTCGATCCGGTGCACAACACGACCGCCCAGGTGAAAGGTCCCTTCCGAGACCCGGACACGCCGGGGCAGCCGAAGCCGCTCCAGCCCTCGGCATTCTGGGGTGACGAAGCCATCTGGGACAGCCACACCACCGTTCACAATCCGATGTTCGATGAACGCGGCCGCCTCTGGTATACGTCGCGGATCCGCGCCGGCGCGGACCCGGCCTTTTGCAAGGCGGGCTCGAGTCTCATATCGGCGAAACTGACGCCTCTGGCGCGATCCGGGCGGCAGCTTGCCGTCTATGATCCCTCGACGAAGAAGACCGAGATGATCGACACCTGCTTCGGCACGCACCATCTGCTCTTCGCATCGGACGCCAGCAACACGCTCTGGACGAGCAGCGGCGGGGGCGGCGGAGTCGTCGGCTGGCTGAACACGAAGATGTGGGACCGGACGCATGACGCTGCCAAATCGCAGGGCTGGACGGCGCTCGTGCTGGACACCAACGGCAACGGCAAACGCGACGCGTACGTGGAGTCCGAACAGCGGGTCGCGACCGCGCCCAGCGGGGAAAGCCTCGGCATTTCCGCCGCGCTCAACACGGCGGTGAGCACGACCAAAGATACACGCCTGAATGCCGCGTTTTACGCCATCGGGCTGGGTACGGACGGGAGCGTATGGGGTACCGTCCTCGGATTCCCTGGCGGGATCGTGCGGCTCACGCCGGGGCCCAATCCACCCGAGACGGCTCTCGCCGAATACTTCGAGGTGCCGTGGAATAACCCGAAGGCCAGGGTCTGGGGATACTCACCGCGCGGCATGGACGTCGACAGCAACAACGTCGCCTGGGTCGCGCTGGGAAGCGGGCACATCGCCAGCTTCGATCGCCGCAAGTGCAAGGGCCCGCTGAACGGCCCGAAAGCGACCGGACAGCATTGCCCCGAGGGGTGGACCCTCTATCCGTCTCCCGGACCGAACTTCAAGAATGTGAAGGACTCCGGCAGCGCCGACTCGCACTATTACGACTGGGTCGACCGTTTCGATACGCTCGGACTGGGCAAAAATACGCCCATTCTGACCGGCAATTCGTCCGATTCGCTGCTGGCGCTGGTCAACGGGAAATGGATCGTGATGCGCGTTCCTTACCCGCTCGGGTTTTTCGCGAAGGGGATGGATGGCCGCGTCGATGACGCGAAAGCCGGATGGAAAGGCAAGGGCGTCTGGACCACCTGGGGCACGCGCGCGCCTTTCCACAGCGAGACCGGCAAGGGAACAATGAGCAAAGTGGTCCACTTCCAGTTCCGGCCGAATCCGCTGGCGGATTGACGGCAGCGGGGATCAGCGGCGCATTTTATATACTTGGCAACGAGCGAGAATCTGCCATGAAAGACCTTGACCCGTTTCCTCCGACCCGCCGGACGTTTCTGTACACGGCAACCCGCGTAGCTTTGTGCGCCCCTCTCTTGAGCGTCGCGGCGGCTTTGCCCGCCGGTGCGCAGGAAAACGATCCCGACCGCGCCGTCAAGGGGAACGGCAAATTTCCGGCGGGCTGGAGCGTGCGTCCGGACCGCGGCACGGCGGATCAGATCATGTTCAGCGAGTCCGGCGGCGTCTATCACTTCATGATGGGGCCGGCAGGCACGTTCTACAATCCGGCCTGGAAAAAGTCCGGGAACTACAAGTTTTCCGCCCGGCTCACGCAAAAGGCTGCGCCCTCGCACCCGATTTCCTACGGGCTGATGTTCGGCGGCAGCGATCTCGGCGGCGACAAGCAGACCTACAGCTACTTCCTGGTGCGCAATCTGGGTCAGTACTTCGTCGCCAACCGCGAAGGAAACGCGCGGCCCACGACCGTCATTCCCTGGACGGCGAATGAGGCAATCGTCAAACAGGGGAGCGACGGGCGCCAGACGAATACGTTAGAGGTTGAGGTGCAGGGCGACAACGTCATCTTCAGCGTGAATGGGAAGGAAATGACGCGCCTTGCAAAGAGTAAGCTCCATACCGACGGCCTGTACGGCTTCCGCATCGGCCACAATCTCGACGTGGACCTGGACGAAGTAAAACGCTGATCGGGCCAGACGAATCGGCGAAGAGGTGCTGAGAGCGAGTTCCCGCTCTCAGCCGAAGATCTTTTTGCGGAGGCAGCCGGCGAGCAGGAGCCCGCTGAGCATGAGTGCCGCGGTCGCCGGTTCCGGAGTCGCCGAAATCGTCGTCCCGGCTTTCGCGGCGACATTGCCCGTGTTGCCGTTATTTCCGACAATATCCGAGGCAAAAAAGAAGCCGCCCGAATTGTCGACAAAGTCCGCGATGCTGACTCCTGTGGCGGAGCCGACCGTGAAAGACAATGGACCCGTGGGATTGCCGGCTTTGCCGCCCTGGCAGCTTGGGCAGTCGATCGAGTACGCAAAGCTTCCAAAGGCGGACGCCGAGGCCGGATAGGGCCCGATCGCAAAATCCGAGCTCAGGCCGGTGATCGTAATCGGACCGCTGATATTGAACTCCAGTGCTTCGCCTGCGCCGGTACCGGCGTAGCGCTCCGAGGCTCCGAGCGTTTCCGTCACCGTCACCGTTTCACTCGCGCCCGTGCCGCTCTCGGTGAGAGTCAGGGTCGCAAAGGGACTGGTTCCGCAGGTCCCGGTGCAGGCATCCTGATCGAAAATGAAAGTCGAGGTGTCCGCCTGGGCGGCAACCGCCGTGAGCAGGACAATGAACGCACAGGGGATGGCCTGTGAGAGTCGCAATCTTCTATCCTCCGTCTCGGCCGGAGTTTGCAATCCCCGGCTCCTTGTATAGAATCCTAAAGTTAACAGAGATTTGGAAAAAATTCCCAGTTTTATGGTTCTGGTACTCGCTCTGAATTCGATTCCGGGTTCTCCCGCGAAATTCCGGTGAAACCGGCGGGCGGAGAGGGTACAATAACGTACTTACAACCGCCGCCCCGTCTGGCGCGCGTTTCCGCGGGCTGAGGCTCTGCCCGCGCGCTTCTCCCGGTTTCGAAAAACTGCCGGCAGCGCCCGGTAGTAGCGCGAACCCCTGCTTTTCTGTCACGATAGAAGTTCAGCCTGAATGTTTCGCTTCGAAACGGCTGGGGAGTCCCACGGCGAGTGCCTCGTGGCAACCCTGACGGGACTCCCGGCCGGTATACCAATCAATCTGGATGCGATCAATCATGAACTGTGGCGGCGGCAGCAGGGGTACGGCCGCGGCGGGCGCATGAAGATCGAGACGGACCGCGCTTCCGTGGTCGCAGGAGTCCGCCACGGCCGGACCATCGGTTCCCCGATCGCACTGGTTATCGCCAATGCCGACTGGAAGAACTGGACCGAATCGCTGCCGGTCGAGGACGGCGATCCCGCCAAGCACAAAGCGGTGTCCCGGCCGCGCCCTGGACACGCGGATCTGGCCGGCGCGATCAAATACAATTTCCCCGACGCACGTTACATTCTGGAACGGGCGAGCGCACGGGAGACGACGGCGCGGGTCGCCGTGGGAGCGGTCGCGAAGCAGTTCCTCGCTCAGTTCGGAATCGAGGTCCTGAGCCACGTCATCGCCGTCGGCCCCAGCCGGCTCGAGCGCACGGCCTCATGGGAAGAGCTGGTCGAGCTGAGCCGCCGGCCGGAAGTGCTGCTGGGCTGCGTGGATGACGAAGCCGAGCGGCAGATGAAAGCCGTGGTCGACGAAGTTTATCGAACCGGGGACACGGTCGGCGGAATCTTTGAGGTTGTGGCTCACGGATTACCCCCTGGACTCGGGTCGCACATTACCTGGGATTCCCGGCTCGACGGCAGACTCGCGCAGGCGATTGTTTCAATGCAGGCCGTGAAAGGGGTGGAGGTCGGCTGGGCCGAAGAAGGGGCGAGAAGCTTCGGTTCGAAGGTGCAGGACACTATCCATTACGATCGCGGGGAGCGCCGTTTCACCCGCGGGGACAACCGCGCCGGAGGGCTGGAAGGGGGCATGACGAACGGGCAGGACCTGCGCGTGCGGGGCTTCCTGAAGCCGATCTCGACTCTGCGCCGGCCGCTGGAATCGGTGGATCTTGAGACACGCGAGCCGGCGAAAGCGGCCTACGAACGCTCTGACGTTTGTGTGGTTCCGGCCGCGGGGGTCATCGGAGAGGCAATGGTTGCCATCGTCCTCGGGCAGGCGATGCTGGAGAAGTTCGGCGGCGACTCGCTTGCCGAAACCAGACGCAATTTCGACGGTTACATGGAGCAGGTCCGGAATTTCTGAAATGGTCTACAAAGTAGTCCGGTATTTGAACAATCCGATCCTCGAACGGCCGGCTGACGCGGTGACGGAGGAGGAATTCAACACTCCCGCGATGGAGAAGCTCGTTGAGGACATGTTCGAAACCATGTATGCTGCTCATGGCATCGGTCTGGCGGCGCCTCAAATCGACATCGGCAAGCGGATCGCAGTGGTGGACGTCGCGGGGGCCGAAGATGAACAGGAGCCGGAGAAGATCGTTCTGATCAATCCCGAAGTCATTGCGAGGGAAGGGAAGCAGACGGGCGAAGAGGGGTGCCTCAGCATTCCGGGATTCCGGGAGCCCGTGAGCCGGGCGAAGAAGGCCGTGGTGCGCGCCCGCAATGTCAAAGGCGAGACATTCGAGATCACGGGAGAAGACCTGCTTGCGCGGGCTTTTCTGCACGAGATCGATCATCTGAATGGCATTCTGTTCATCAATCATCTGAGCGCATTGAAGAGGGACCTGATCAAGCGGAAGATCAAGAAACTGCAGAAGGCGGGCGAATGGGAGTGATCGAGCGCGCCCGCCGCGGGCTGCGCCGGACGAACGCTTCGATTTATCCCGCCGATGTCCAGGCACGGCTGGAGCCCCGTGGACGGCTGGAGCCCCGTGGACGGCTGGAGCCCCGTGGACGGCTGGAGCCCCGGGGACGGCTGGAGCCCCCTGGACGGCTGGAGCAACGATGCGCGTAATCTTCCTCGGAACGCCGGAATTCGCGGTGCCCACGCTCGAGCGAATTCTCGAGGCGGGCCATACGGTGCCGCTGGTGGTGACGCAGCCGGACCGGCCGAAGGGACGGAAGCAGGAACTGATTCCGTCGCCGGTGAAGGCCGCCGCCGCGCACCATTCGATTCCGGTCTATCAGCCCGAACGCATTCGGCATCCGGAAGCTCTGGCGCGATTGCATGCGATCGCGCCCGATGTCATGGTGGCTGTCGGATACGGCCAGATTCTTCCGCAAAGCGTGATCGACCTGCCACTGTACGGCATCATCAACGTTCACGCCTCGCTGCTGCCGGAGTTGCGCGGGGCGGCCCCCATCCAGTGGTCGATCGCGCGCGGATTTCAGCGTACGGGCGTCACGACGATGCGCATCGACGCGGGGCTGGACACGGGCGACATTCTGCTGCAGTGGGAGACTCCGATCGGGCCGGAAGAGACGGCGCCGGAGCTGTCGGCGCGGCTGGCGGAGGCCGGGGCGGACCTGCTGGTTCGCACGCTCGCCGATCTTTGCGCGGGGGTGATTCAGCCGCATCCCCAGGACAATTCCCGCGCTAGTTATGCACCGATTTTGAAGAAGGAGGACGGGCGTATCGACTGGAATCACCCGGCGGCGGAGATTCACAATCTGATTCGTGGCTTGCAACCCTGGCCCGGAGCGCACACACTGTTCCGCGGCCAATCGCTTCACCTCTGGCGCGCGCGCCTCGTTCCCGAGCAACGCTGGGACGAGCCGCCGGGGGCGCTGATCCGGAAACCAGGCGCCCACGCTCCCCATGGCCTTTTCACCGTGGGAGGGGACGGCGCCGTTCTTGAATTACTGGAAGTACAACTCGAGGGCCGTAAAAAAATGGCGGCAGATGTATTCGCCAACGGCCATCGTCTGACGCAGATCGACCGACTTGGAGCATGAGACCTTTCGACTTACCTTTGGGATATAAATATGCCACCGCGTATGCTGGCATTCGCAAACAGGAAAAGGACGACCTCGCCCTGATTGTTTCGGGTGTGCCTGCCGCGGCCGCGGCCGTGTTCACCACCAACAGAGTTCAGGGGGCGCCGGTAAAGCTGGCGCGCGCGAATATGCGCGCCTCAAAAGGAGTCTGCGGCGCGATTCTCGCCAACGCGGGGAATGCAAACTGCGCGACGAAGACGGGAGACAAGGTCGCCGCCAATACCACAAAGGCGCTGGCGAAGCTGCTCAAGCTGCAGCCGAACCAGGTGCTGCCGGCTTCGACCGGCGTGATCGGCGTGGAGCTGGACGAGAATCTGATCCTTTCCAAACTTCCGGAAATGGTCGAGAAGCTGAGCGACACCGGGCTTCCCGATGTGGCGCGCGCCATTCTCACGACGGATCTGCAGGCCAAGGGCGCGTCGCGCGAAGTGACACTGCGGCGCGGCACCGTGCGGCTCGCCGGAATCACGAAAGGCTCGGGCATGATTCATCCGCGAATGGCGACGACCCTCGCATTTGCCATGACCGACGCGGTGATTCCGCAGACGCTGCTGCGGCGCATGCTGGTGCGGGCCACGGAACTCAGCTACAACCGGATCTCGGTGGATGGTGATACTTCGACCAACGACACCCTGATCGTGCTGGCGAACGGCGCTTCCGGCGTGCGGCCTGATCCTATGGAGATGAGCATCTTCGAAGACGCGCTCACCGAAACGCGGCAATCGTTGGCGCGGCAGATCGTGCGCGACGGCGAAGGCGCGCGCAAGCTGATCGCGGTGGAAGTGCACGGGGCGCTCAGCGATGCCGCGGCCGCTTCGATCGCCCGTTCCATCTCCAATTCGCCGCTGGTGAAGACGGCGATTGCCGGGTCGGACCCGAACTGGGGCCGCATTCTCTCGGCCGCGGGCACCTCCGGAGTAAATTTCGATCCCACCCAGGTCGACATCACACTGCAGGACGTGAAGGTGTGCCGCAACGGTCTGGCGGCGCCTTTCGACGAGGCCGACATGAAGCTGCGGCTCGACGATACGGACGTGTCGATTGTGTTCCGGATCGCGGGAAAAGGGAAGGGCACCGCCACGTTCTGGACCTGCGATCTGACCGAAGACTATATTCACATTAATGCGAACTATCGCACCTAGGTGCGGCGGCGCTATCGGGTATAAGTGCGCCGGGCCCCTGCCGGCGCACACGGCGGCGAAGATCCTGGTCGTCGCCGCGCTGGCGGCTCTCGCGGCCGCCAGGGCTCCGGCGGCGGCATCGACCCCGCTGGACAGCATTGCAAAGCTTGCGACTGCTTTGAGCGAGGGCGACCCTGACGGCGCGCTCGAGTTTTTCGATCCTCAGATGAAAGACTACGCGGAGATTGAAGACAAGCTGGAGGCCCTCACGGCCCAGGCCGATGTCTCCTGCGCCATCGAGGTCGTGACAGACGTGGAATCCGGAGGAGTCCACAAGCTGGATCTGGACTGGCTGATGCAGTTGACGCCGCAATCCGACGAGACGCACCTCGAACGGCGTCGCCAGCGCGTGCAGGTGGAGATGCGGCAGATCAAGGGCGTGTGGAAAATCACGTCGCTGTCGCCTGCCGCAATTCTCGATTCCGTTCATATTCAATAATCCAGTAACTTTGTTTCCGTTTGCGTGCTTAAACACGCAAGGATGGATTCACGTTTTGGTTACATCGCCATAACATCCATCGCGATGGCCATGCTGCCGGCCGCAGGTGCGCAGGATGTTCTTACGGGCGGATACGATATCTCGCGCACCAACGCGGACCTGAACGAGATCGTGCTCACGCCGCAAACGGTCAATCCGGCGCAATTCGGCAAATTATTCTCACTTCCCGCCGACGGGCAGATTTTTGCGCAGCCTTTATATCAGAAACGTGTAAATATTTCCGGAAACCCACACA
>CAZXCO010000283.1:0-3164 GCA_964639095.1 uncultured Solibacteraceae bacterium | reverse complement strand
AATGGCGCTGTTCGGGGCCGCATTCATGCACCCCGGCATCGCAGGCAGCAGCTACAGCTATCAGGCTTTGGGCATCAATACGGCGGCGCGCCGCCAGCCTCAACAGGGCGCCGCGAGCGTCGCTCACTGCGCGGGCATTCGTATCGATGAGTCCGTCACCATCAACCGCCCGCGCGCGGAAGTTTACGGGTTCTGGCGCGACCTCGGCAACGTCGCGGAGTTTATGCAGCACGTGGAGTCAGTCCGCACAACGCCTGCGGGAGAAGGCACAGCCGAGCGCTCGCACTGGGTCGCGAAGGGCGCTTGCGGCAGGCGCCTCGAATGGGACGCCGAGATCATCAACGACCGCAAGGATGAGTTAATCGCCTGGCGTTCGCTTGAAGGCTCCGAAGTAGCGAATGCCGGATCGATTCACTTTCAGGATGCCGCCGGCGGCCGGGGAACGGAAGTGCACGTGGAGATCCTCTATTCTCCGCCGGGTGGAGCCGTCGGGGCGCTGGCCGCGAAACTGTTCGGCCCCGACCCGGCGAGCGAGGTGCGGGCCGATCTCAAGCGGCTGAAGGCGCGCCTCGAAGCCGGCGTTGTGCCCGATACGGCAGGACAGCCATCCGGCGCCATAACGCGACCGGAGCAAACCGCAGGCGGCGACCGCAGCCAGAGGGCCTCGATCTCGGATCAGGTGGCCACTGCTTCGGAGGAATCGTTCCCGGCCAGCGACGCACCCGCGTTCACGCACTAATCGCATCCACTCACCGATCGGAGAAACATCATGAAGGCAATCTGCTGGTACGGAAAGAAGGATGTTCGCGTCGAGAATGTTCCGGAGCCGAAGCTCCTCGCCAAGCGCGATGCGATCGTCAAGACCACGCTGACGGCGATCTGCGGGTCGGATATGCACCTGTATCACGGGGTGATTCCAACCATGCGGGCGGGTGACATACTCGGCCACGAGTTCATCGGCGAAGTGGTTGAGGTGGGCACCGAAGTCCGGAACCTCAAGAAGGGCGACCGTGTCATCGTGCCTTTCTGCATCGCCTGCGGCAATTGCTTTTACTGCCAGCACAGCATGACAGCGCTGTGCGACAACTCAAATCCGAATGCCTCTCAGGCCGAGAAAGTATACGGATGGAGCGCAGCGGGTCTGTTCGGCTATTCGCACCTCTTCGGCGGGTACGCAGGAGGTCAGGCGCAGTACGTGAGGGTGCCGTTCGCCGACGTCGGCCCCGTTCAGGCGCCGGAAACCGTGAGTGATGAGCAGGCGCTCCTTCTCACCGATGTCTTCCCCACCGGCTACATGGCGGCCGAGAACTGCAACATCCAGCCCGGTGACGTGATCGCGGTCTGGGGATGCGGACCGGTGGGGCAGTTCGCCATTCGCAGCGCATTTCTTCTCGGCGCCGGGAAGGTGATCGCGATCGATCACGTGCCGGCGCGCCTTTGCCTCGCGAAAAATGCCGGCGCCGAAACGCTGGACTATGAGGACTCCGATTTCGAAGACAGATTGCGAAATCTGACCGGAGGACGCGGGCCGGACGCGTGCATCGATGCCGTCGGTCTGGAAGCGCACGGGACCTCGATCGACGCCATTTACGATTACGCGAAGATGGCCGTAAAACTCGAAACCGATCGCACGCATGCCCTGCGTCAGGCGATCTATGCGTGCCGGAAAGGCGGGACGGTTTCCATTCCCGGCGTCTATGGCGGCATCGTGGACAAATTTCCGCTGGGGATAGCGTTCAACAAAGGTCTCACGCTGAAGATGGGGCAGACCGACGTACACAGATATCTCAAGCCTCTGCTGAAACTCGTGGAAGACGGCCGCATCGATCCGTCATTCGTCATCACTCACAGACTGACTCTTGAAGAAGGCGCGAAAGGTTATGACGCTCTCGATACACCGGACGGCTGTATAAAAGTTGTACTAAAACCGTGAGAATCTCCTTTGGCCAAACGGATTCGGTCTTTTACTTGCACGTGCATAGGTGAAAGGAGCTTTCAACATGCTTGGGACAATCCTTCTCATCATTCTGATTCTGGCGCTCTTAGGGGCCTTACCGACGTGGGGATACAGCGGCGGCTGGGGATATTACCCCAGCGGTGGAATCGGTCTGATCCTTCTTGTTGTGGTCATTCTTCTGTTAACGGGGCGCATTTGAGTCTTTGTCCCGGGCAGCCAACACATTGATAAATTGGACGCGGCTATGAAAATCGGCATCGCATAAAGGAGGGATAGGGGTTGCTTTTCGGCACAAAGAGCGGTGCGTGACCTTGCTTTCACAAGCCAGGTACACGATAATAAAGGTCGTGGGTATTCGTCAGTACCCTCGGAGCTAAATTTGGCCGCTGTCGCCTCTCGCTCTTCTCTTGTCGGGGCCCTTCTTCGGGCCGCGCTTCCTCCAAACAGACCTCTTGTATTCGAATGTCTGCGCGGTCTTTCCCGCGATGAACTGGAATGTCTCGCCGAATTCCAGGGAGCGTGCGTTCTCGAAGAAGAGTATTCCATGCCGCGTCAACTATACCGTCTGATGGCAGACTTCTTCGATCCTTGTGTGGGCGAACGCTGGCGCAACCCGGACGATCGCGCGCACAAAATGTTTATTGTTCTGGCATACCTCGATCACCTGCAGACTTCGATCACGATTCGAATCCAGCCCAAGTCCTTCAACGCCTGAATTGCAATTCTGAGAATTTTTCTCGCACGCAGCACCTAACGCTACGTGCGCCGACGCGAGCCCCTTCTGCTTCCGTTCGCCGCCTTCGCAGCCGGAGTGTCGATCGCGAGCCGGGCGCATGTTCCGTTCCGCGAAGCCTGCCTCGCCTGCGCGGCGGTCGCGCTGCTGGCCTTTATCGGCCGCCTTGCCAGCTGTTCCCGTGCCATCCGGCTCGCGAGCGGCGCCATAGGTCTGCTGTTCGCGGGCATGGCGATCCTCGCGCTTCATACCCCGCCGCCCCCGCCGGCGCTCAGCGTTCCCGACAACGTGCGCGCAATCTTCGAAGGCTGCGTGGTCGATCCTGCTCTGGTCGCCGCTGACCGGGAACATTTCACGATCGGACTGGCGCCGCACGCGCGGGCGCAGGTGTCCCTCTCGGCGCGCGCCACGGGTGGACATCCCGCTGCCCCATTTCCGGGTCTTCCCTACGGAACACGCGTGGAATTCACCGGC
>CAZXCO010000282.1:0-3247 GCA_964639095.1 uncultured Solibacteraceae bacterium | reverse complement strand
CTGTCCAGGCCATGGCCTTCAAGCGGCTCTTCCAGTACCGTTTTGACGAGACGTCAAACTCCAGGTCTCGTCCGCCTGGATCGTTAAAGACCTGGATGTAACCCGTAATCGCTCCCATCCAGGGGTGACCGAAATAGTTTGTGAGAATGGCATCGCTGTCGTTCCAGGTGTGGATATTGGAAGCGGATTCGAACCATTCACTGAAGAACTTGCCGCCGAGCTCACGGCGTGTCTTGGCTTGTACCATCCGGCTGGACTGTTGGAGGACCAGCAGGAAGCCGGATTCCAGAAGTGCTGGCTTCCAGTGAAATCCCTCTGCGTTGGAAGGATCCACAGCCACAGGACCGGCACTCGTTTGGGGGGCTGGATCTTCCGGTGCTTGTGCCCACACCGGCCTCAGGAGCCCGCAAAACAATAGTGCGGCGAATATGAAACCACCTCTCGTACGCACGTGGTTGGTCCTCCCTTAGCCAGGCGTGGATCGGGTGGGCTATGGGCAATCGGACGGCCAGACCTGCCCGCCTCTTTGCACCGGCTCTCTACTGTTGCCGGGTCTGGCCTGAGATGCAAACCGACCCGCGCAACGGTCCGATCTTTTTTTTGCTCCACCCTCGCGAACCTCGCTCGCACCCGCGGTGGCGGCCTTGGAATTGCATTATCAGCCGGACCCCACTCGCGATGCTCCTCCTGCTCGCGGTTCGCAAATTCAAGGCATGGGGCGCGGCGCCGTCAGGGCACTGAGAGCCTGGGGACTGCGGAGTACGTATCGCTAGTGGCCTGGAACGAAGCGTTCGATAAAATCGATTCGTGGCAGCTGAGCCCGGATCGCAAAATTCGTCCGGGCCTTCGATCGGGATCGGGAAAGGATATGAGCCCATGAACTCGCCGGACGGGATCCGCGTTCTGAGCGTCGACGACCACTTTCTCCTTCAACAAGGCATCGCTACGGTCATCAACGACCAACCGGATATGCATCTGGTCGCCCAGGCATCCAACGGAACGGAGGCGATCCGCCTCTACCGGGACCATCGGCCGGACATCACGCTAATGGACCTCCGGCTTCCAGGCCTGAGTGGCATCGACTCCATGATTGCCATCCGTGAAGAGTTCCCGGGGGCGCGTGTGATTATTCTCACAACCTTCGACGGCGATGCGGAGGTGCAGCGCGCGCTGCGGGCGGGCGCCAGCGGCTACTTTCTCAAGAGTGCTCCGCCGAAAGAACTGGTGGCCGCGATACGGCAAGTGCATGCGGGGAGCAAGCGGATACAACCGGAAGTCCTGGCGCAGATCGCCGAGCACATGGGAGAAGAGGACCTGACAGCGCGCGAAATCGAGGTTCTCCAGCTTGTGGTCGCCGGCCAGAGGAATCGCGAGATCGGTGAAAAGCTCTTCATTTCAGAGGAAACCGTGAAGGTCCATCTGAAGCACATCATGGAAAAACTGGGCGCGCGCGACCGCACGCATGCCGTGGCACTGGCGGCACGCCGGGGGATCATCCGCATCGCTTCAGGGCCGGCCGGCAAGACAATCGCGTCGGGCCACGTGGAATAAGGTCGCGGCCGGGACTGTTTTTGGTCTCTAAGTCACTCTGGTGCGAGGCGGGATGATGACTTCGCGGCGCCCGAAGACGCGGGCGTCGACGGAGAACGCGCCGGGGCCAAGCACCACGCTGGCAAAGAGAATGCTGGTCCCAAGGCCCAGTACCATGTTCGAGCCAAACAGCGCCGGATTGCTCAGCGGCAACACCGACAGGCGGATTGCGAGGGCCACTAATGCCGCTCCTACGGCGGCTACCGGCGTCAGGAACCCAATCAGGAGCAGCGCTCCGAAGACGACTTCGGCAAACCCGACTGCGTCCTGTGCAGGTGTGCCTCCGGAGACTCGCAAATAGAACTGGCCCTGCACCAGCACGGCAACGCCGACTGCCGTCCTCAGTGCCAGCAGTGCGATACCCGGTAAGCCGTTTGGAAATGAAGGAAAACAGCGCTGCAGTATCGTCACATGAATGCCCTGGACAACCGGGCCACCACTTCAAGAGTAGTGGGCCAAAACATGATTTGAATCCCCAACTCCAGTTAACCCGGCCTAACACTTTCTGGTGAGATTACAAATGGATGATGCCGCGGCGGACCGCGATGGCGATGGCCTGCGTACGATCCCTCGCGCCCAGCTTGTCCATGATGTGTTTGACGTGCACCTTCACGGTCTCCTCCGAAATCGAAAGCCGATCCCCGATGTCGCGATTACGGCTGCCTTCTGCGACTTCCCGCAGGACCTCGATTTCCCGGGCGGTTAACGATTCATCACCCATGTGCCGGGCGAGATGCGCGACGACCTCCGGGGGCAGTCTCCTCTTTCCGGCATGTACCTGGCGGATCACCTGCGCCAGCTCGGACGGCGACATATTCTTCAGCAGATAGCCGGAGGCGCCCGCTTCCAGCGCGCGCTGGATTTCGACGTCCCCTTCAAAAGTCGTCAGCATGATGACACGTGCTGCCGGAAATTCGGCACGTATGGCGCTCATGGCGTCGATTCCGCTCAGGTCGGGAAGCCGCAGGTCCATGAGCGTGACGTCCGGCCGTTGTTTGCGATGCTCCTGGATGGCTTCCGCGCCGGTTGCTGCCTGCCCGACCAGCACCATATCCGGCTGGCTGGTGACGATGGCGGCGATGCCCTCGCGCATCAGTGGATGATCGTCCACGCTGAGGATCCGGATTGGGCTTTGATCCGTCACGATTCCTCCCCGGATGAGGCTCTCGGGGTCTGTGCGCTCATGCTACCCGAAGTGCGCTGCCCCATGAATCCCTCGGGTGTGTGGTCGGGAAATGCCCCGTTCGTGGTAGGGTCCCGGCGCGAGTTGATGCAATAATGAAGCACGGAAAAAAATAGACTGCGGATGTCTAATGAGCCGGAATTGCCGATAGAATTCGCGCGCGGATCTTCGGAGTTGCTCACCAGACGGCGTGCCCTGTTGACCGCAGCCAGTCTTCTCGCCGGTGCTTGTTCCGCCTCCCGTCCGACAATCGAATTTACCCGCGTGCCTCCCGCCGACAGAGGCGGTCCCGATGCGATGGACGTCATCGCAGGCCGTGTCAAAGGCGCGAAACCCGGACAGAGGATCGTCGTATTCGCGCGCAGCGAAGTCTGGTGGGCCGAACCGCGCCTCGGCCGGCTGCTGACGCCGATCGGGGGCGATTCGAAGTGGCGCACTCCTACCCACCTCGGAACCGAATATGCGGCCATGCTG
>CAZXCO010000281.1:0-6694 GCA_964639095.1 uncultured Solibacteraceae bacterium | reverse complement strand
GGACCATCATCCAGGCGACGACAAAAAATGCGACGATTACCAGGCACCAGGCGATGTCAGGCATGGCGGACCTCGTTTTTCGCGCCGATGCTTTTGGCATCGACGGCTGTTGCATCAACGGCGACCAGAACGACGTTGTGGCCGGCTTTCCGCAGGTTCGCGGCGAGACGTTCATTGCGGGTTCTCCAGAGCCGTTTCCTGGAAGCCAGTACCACGATCGAATCGGGCGTCAGGGTCCCGAGCAGGCCGGGCTCAAACTCGCGGGCCAGCCGGATTTCCGCCGCAAGGGGCAGGTCCGAGCGATAGCTCTCGAGCTGGCTCCTGAGGAAGTCGAGATAAACGGGCGACTGGGTCAGTTCCATGGGGAATGGAACGACCTGAATCCGGATCAGCCGGAGACTGGCGTTAAGGCCGCCGCCCATACGGCCGGCCGCTTCGACCGCGGCGCGAGTCAGATCCGGAGTCGTAACCGGCACGACCAGATCGAGCTCGGCCACCTGCTGAGCCGGCTCGACGGCTCTGATTCCGGCTTCTCTTTGTTCCTTCATTCGCCCACCCGATTGCAGGTTAAGGGCGAAGGCGTTAGAAATTCATAAGAAGCGCGTCAGGAGTTTATGGCCGGGTCCCGTAATTCAGCCGTTGTCCGATCCGTTGGAGCCGCCCTGCGTTGCGAAGCGATATCCGACCCAGGGCTCGGTCAGCAGGTATTTCGGCTTCGACGGCACGGCCTCGATTTTCTTTCGTAACTGGTTGATCACCACGCGGAGGTATTCCACTTCATCGCCATAATCCGGACCCCAGACCGTCTGCAGCAGCTTGCGATGCGGAATCGGCCGGTTCGGATGATCCACCAGCATCTTCAGCAGATCGAATTCCTTCGGAGTGAGGCGAACCGTGGTCCCCTTGCGCGTTACGCGCCGGGCATCGAAGTCGATCTCCAGTTCGCCGTCGGCGAACATGCGCGGACCAGACTCCGACGAAGCCGGTGTGCGCCGAAACGCCGCGCGAATTCGCGCCAGCAGCTCCTGAATGCCGAACGGCTTCGTGACGAAATCGTCGGCGCCGGCGTCGAGCGCCTCGACTTTATCGCGCTCCGTGTTGCGGACGGAAAGGACGATGATGGGCAGATCCGAAGTCTCGCGGATCGCGCGGCACGCTTCCAGTCCGCCGATTCCTGGCATATTGAGGTCGAGCAGGATCAGGTCGGGCGCGTCCCGGCGCAGCACTTCCAGCGCCTCTTCGCCGGTCTTCGCTTCGAGTACGGAATAGCCGAGGTCGGTGAGGGTCGCTTTCATGGCGCGCCGCAACTGGGGCTCGTCGTCGACCACCAGAATCGTTGCGGTATTCATAGGGCCGCCACAGTCAGCGGGAGGGTAAACGAAATCACGGTCCCCCCGCCCTCGCGGTTCTCCGCGCGGATTCTGCCTCCGTGTGCTTCGACGATGCCTTTGGCGATTGACAGTCCCATTCCTGTTCCTTCGATCGTGTGGCTCGAGCGGTGGCGGCCCCGGTAGAACTTTTCGAAGACGCGGTCAAGTTCGTCCGGATTGATCCCCGGTCCGCGGTCCATAACGGAGATGATCGCCTGTCCCTCCAGGATTCGAGCCTCCACCTGGATCGGCGAATCGGGCGGCGCGTATTTGCGGGCGTTCTCCAGCAACTGCAGGAGAGTGCGCCGCACGAGGCCGGCGTCGACGTCGAGTTCGAGACCGGGAGGCACATCGACCAGATAGCGCCCGGCGTTTTCATCCCGCGTTTCCGCGATCGCGCTCCGGACCAGATCTTCTATCGAAGTCGCGGCGCGCTCCAGATGCAGTTCCTGCGATTCGATTCTCGCCAGCTCAATGGCTTCGCTGATCGAGCGCTGCAGCCGCGCCGATTCCTGGTCGATGATGTTCAGCAGTTCCTGCCGGACCTCTTCCGTACGCGGGGGAATAGTGATCAGGCGCGTCACGCAGGTCCGGATCGCCGTCAGCGGCGTCTTCAGATCGTGCGCCAGCCCGTCGAGCAGAGACGACTTGAATTCTTCGTTCCGCCGGGCCACTTCGGCGGCCGAGGCGCGATTGAGCGCGCGGACCCGCTCGTAGTTGATGGCCAGCAGACTTGCAATCGAGTCGCGGGTGGTGTCGCTGAGGCGCGCGCCTTCGAGCGCCAGACTTCCGACGGTCAGCGTTCCCAGCCGCACCGGAACCACGGTGGATTCCGCCCTGACGATGGGCGCGCCTGTTTCGGCGACGCGCACAAGATCGGCCTGCGAAATTCCGGAATCGCCCATGGAGCCGTAGATCTGGTTTCCGGCAACGTCGAAGAACGCGATGTGCCGCAGATGCAGGATCTGGCCTGTCTTGGCGACGGAGACGCGCACGGCGTCGCGCGCTTCGTCCATCAGCATGGCGCGGCTGAGCTCATAGAGCGTGCTGATTTCGTTCCGGCCGGCTACAGCCTCCTCGGCGCGGCGCCGCGCCTGCGTGGAGAGCCGGCTCGCGGTAACGGCCGTGGCGAGGAACGCAAACAACGCGACCCAGTTCTCCGGGTCGGCGATCGTCAGGGTCCCGACCGGCGGAAGGAAAAAGAAGTTGAATTCCAGCACCGAGACCACGGAGGTGAAAATGGCCTCGGTCAGACCCCATCTTGTTGCGGCCCACAGGACGAGCAGCAGCATGAGCAGGGCGACTGTGGTGGCGTTCACGGGCAGCAGACGATGGCAGACCGCCACGACCACCGACACCACGGCGGCACACTGCGTATAGCGCCACAGATAAACGCCGGTTTTCCCCACCGCCTATGAGGTTAGCCGAAACGGTGGTGCAGCCGCACGGCGCGCCGTCATCAACATGGCGAAGCCCGAGGAACCTTCCCTGGATACCTGGACCGTGGATACCTGGACGCAACGCGGCGAACGCACATTGGGAGGGCTACATGCTGGTGGTGGACAAACACGGGCGTCAACGATCTGAGCTGGTTCGGCCGCGCCGGGGGCCACACCGACGAACTGCACGTCGTCGAGCGGTTCACGCCGGCGGATGCGACGCATCTCAACCATGAGGCAGCCATCGAGGATCCCGACGCATTTACCCGGCTGTGGCAAATCAGTCTGCGGCTTACCCGGCGCGGGGAAAAGGATACGCAACTGACGGAATTCAAGTGTGTGGAGTAAGCCGAAGACTTCTCTACGGCGGCCTGCGGAAAAGGCCCGAAAAATAAAGTAGCGCGACGCCGGTTGAAACCCGCTGCGCACGGGCGGTCCCGGGCCGCAAAGCGGAAACCCGCGCCCGCATTCCGGCCCGCGTACCCCTATCGGATAAACTCTGTCATGATGAAGGGCGCCCGGACGAATTCGATCCGATGATCCTGCAAATCAATCATCTCAACGGCAAGGCTGCGGCCGTCACGACGCCGCTCGTGGTGGACGCGCTGAACAAGCTGGTCGAAGACGGTTCCATCGATCCGGCTGAGTTCGCCAACCTCAAGGTCCAGTTGGACTGGGTGCAGTACAAACAGAACTTCCGCGAGGTGGTGACGGTCTCTCGCCAACCGGGCGTTCATCGGCCCCCGGCGATAGAAATGCGAATCGACACACGCCAGGTTACGCCGGAAAATCTACGGCCGGAGATGCTGCGGGCTATGGCGGCCGATCCGGAGCGAGGCGCCGGATCCTCGGATGCGGATCGCATTCCGCTCGAGGATTTCAAGGCCTTCCGGCGAAGCATCGCCTGGGATTTCAACAAGCTCTACTGGACGCATTTAACCGACTGGGAACGAACTACGGGCAAGGGCTACCAGGAGGCTCTGCCCGGCGGCAAGTCCGACGGCAACCAGGAAGAAGCCGTGGCCGACAGTGTTGGCGATTTCTGGACTCTCCTCCGCGACATGGAAAAACGGAACCAGTTGCCGCCGGAGATCTTCATCCTGGAAATCGGCGTGGGAAGCGGCACGCGGTGTGGCATGTTCGTCGACAAGTTCCGGCAACTCGACCAGCAGCGCGGAACCAGCTATTATCCGCGGCTTCGCGTGCTGATGGGAGACTATTCACTTGAAACGCTGGACATGTCGCGGCCCGCGGTCCGGGAACATATCCACCTGTGCAGCTTTCTGGCTCTCGATGCGCTGAATCCCCTGAAGACGCTGTCCTTTCTGCGCCACAAGATCCTCTATATCCATTCGACCAACATGTACGACAACCTGCCGGACGAGGAAATCCTGCGTCGCGACGGGCGTCTTTTCTATGTGCACACCAGGGCGTTCGTGCCGATGCGGGAAGCCGTGCAACTGGCGGAGAAGTTCAAAATACCCGTGGAAAGCATCCGCTCTTCGGTCGAGAAATTACTGGCAATCGGGCCGGACTTCGCCGGCGACCGCGCCTGCGGGATGTCCTTCTGGATGGACCTGTGGAAGGCCGTCCGGCTCGAAGAAAAGATTGTGCCTTTCGAAGACCTGCCGGACCTCGATCTGCCCATCGGGCTCGACGTGCCGCGCCTCGAAGACATTCTGGAGAAGGCGCCCGGAGACCTGCGCTTCCATTTGAGCTCGGGGGCGCTGCAGAGCTTCGTCAATACGATTCCGCTTCTCCATCCGCGCGGTTATCTGCAGGTGCAGGATATATTCGTAACGGATCTCAATGCATACCGGATGGGCTTCTATGGCCCCGGAAAGCTGGACGGATCGATCGTAAACTGGGTGAACGGAGCGCTGCTCAAAGGGGTGGCCGAAAGAACGGGCTACGATCTGCACTTCGCCCCATACCGTTATCGCAAGGATTCGAAGACTTCCGTCCTTTATACGACGCCCCGTGAGTAGAGCGCGAACAGCCCAATGAAACTTCCGATTCTCCCCACGTCGATGGTTGGCAGCTATGCGATGCCCGGCTGGCTCGAGCGGCTCAAGACCGACTATTTCGCACGGCGCATCAGCCATCACGATCTCGAAGAAATCTACGACGCGGCGGCCAAGGCCGCCATCAAGGATCAGGAGATCGCAGGTCTCGATATCGTGACCGATGGCGAGCCCCGCCGCGACAACATCGTCGATTACTTTCTCGAGCGCCTGCCGGGCGTGCAGATCGATCGCTCCTCGAAGAAGTTTTATTACGATTTTTACGACAGCTCGGTGAACAGCAAGCTGCCGACCGCGTCCCTCGGGCTCGTGCGGGATTTCCAGTTCCTCCGCGACTTTACAGACCGGGAGACCAAGATCTGCATCACCGGGCCGCACTGCCTGACCAAACGGCTGCGCAACACGTTTTATCCGACGGACGAAGCGCTCGCCATGGATATCGCCCGCGTGATGAATCTCGAACTCAAGGCGCTGGCCAAGGCGGGGGCCGGATGGATCCAGATCGATGAACCGTACTACTCGGGATTTCCGGAAGACGTACCCTGGGGCATCAAGGCGCTGAACGCGCTCGTGGAAGGCGTGGAGACGCAGATCGCTCTGCATGTCTGCTACGGAAATCGCTACGGCAAACCATCCTGGGAGGGCAGTTACCGGTATCTGTTCCCGGCGGTTCTCGATGCCAATATCCGCCAGTTGACGCTCGAATTTGCGCGCCGCGGCGGCGAAGATCTCGAGCTGTTCCGGGAGTTCCAGCCACCGTTCGATCTGGGAGTCGGGGTGATCGATGTGAAGAACCACGACGTCGAGAGTCCCGACATGGTGGCGGAGCATATCCGGAGGGCAATGAAGGTGATGCCGCCCGAACGGATCGCAGTTCTGACGGATTGCGGCTGCTTCCATTTGCCTCGAGACGTGGCATTCGCGAAACTGAAAGCAATGGTGGAAGGGGCGCGTACGGTCCGCAGGGAACTCGCGGAATGCTGAGCTCCGGGTTGGCGCCCGCTGGCCGTGATCTCAGGGAAAGCGGGGAATGAAGGCAATATGAATCCAGTCAAAGAGGCGTTAACCGCCGGAACGTTCTCCTACATCGTGGAACTGGTCGCAAGCGCCCGCACGCCGGAAGCGAAGCTGTTTCAAACTGCGTCCGATCTCGGCCGGATTCCCGGCGTGGTGGCGGTGAGCGTGACCAGTTACGCCGGCGGGTCCGCGGGACACGATCCGATCCGTGTGGGCACGGCCATACGGGCGCGGGGCGTCACGCCGAATGTCCATGTCACCTGCGTGAACAAGGACCGCCTGACGATTCTGCGCTCTCTCGAGGATCTCAACGCGCTCGGCATCGAAAACGTTTTCGCCATCACGGGCGATTATCCGCTGGGACAGACCACGCCGCCGCTCTTCGCGATGGATTCCGTTCAACTGGTCGAAATGATCAGCGAGCTGCGCGCGGCGGGAATGCCTTTTTACACCTCGGTCGCGGTATCGCCGTTCAAGTATACGGAAGCCGACTGCGTCTATCAGTACTTGAAGCTGGAAAAGAAGATCGCGGCCGGAGCGGATTACGCCATTACCCAGTTGGGCTACGATTCCCGGAAGTTCCGCGAGCTGAAGCGGTACCTCGGGGAGCGCGGGCTGCAAACTCCCGTCTTCGGCAACGTTTACATTCTGCCGCCGAAAGCGGCGGAGAAATTTTCCAAGGGCGAGCCGCCAGGCTGCTGGGTGTCGAAAGAACTCCTTGAGCGGATTCAGGAAGAGGCGAAAGCGGAGGATAAAGGCATGGCCGCGCGCCTCGAAAGAGCGGCGCGCATGGTGGCGATGCTGCGCGGACTGGGCTACGCGGGCGCCTATCTCGGCGGTAACG
>CAZXCO010000280.1:0-2648 GCA_964639095.1 uncultured Solibacteraceae bacterium | reverse complement strand
CGATCAATGGCGTATCCGGGTCCAGCCCGAGAGACTGCCGCGTCGTATTGCGTGCGGTTTGGGGAATCCACGCCCCGTGCGGGATCACGGCGATCGGACCTTCGAAGCCCTGCGCCCGCATTTCGCGCGCGACGAAATTGCTGTGAACCACGAGACCGCGCGCGGATTGGAGCAGACGCCGTGTCATGGCGACCCCTTCATAGTCGGGGCCGACTGTCAGTGTGCGAGCACGCTCGGCATGAGCCAGCGCCGCCGCGCCGCCATTCAGTTCGGCTTCGGCGAGATAAGCATCCCAGTCGCCACGCTTGATCGTGAGGTCCGCGATGAGATGGTGCAGATTGGCCTCGTGCATGACCACCACGCCCGGATGCCGCAGAGCGGTTTCATAAGCGAAGCCGTGCCAGGGATTGTTGCCGATGTGATAGAGGGCGATGTCGTGCGCCGAGGGGTCCCAGGCGAAGGCGGGCTGAGCGGCGACCGACTGGTCGTAAATCGAAAGCGACACACGCTTCGCCATTTCGGCCGCAAGGGCCTCCGAATAATCGGCGATGCCGCTTTTCGACGGCGGCATTGGCGAGAAGAACGCAACCCGGCACGAAACGGACTTCAGCGGACGAGCTCCATCGAAAACTTACCCATGGCGAGCGGCGTGGAGATCCGAAGCGGAGTACGGGCGGCGTCGCGCGCGAAGTAAACATCGATTTTATATTCGGAAATGCCGGCCCGGACCGTGCAGGTCAACAGGTCCGTCTGAACCTCGTGCCCCTTCATCGTGATGTTGACGGCGCCGGCGTAATCGGCGCGGATGCTGTAAAGATTTCCGAAGAGAAATGATTGCGCGGCGGGTACGCGCCCCTGCCCCATTTCGCGCCGGGCATAGAAAAGATAAGTCAGCGCATCCCGGATACAGCCGGGAACGGAAATATCGCTTTTGCCGCCCTCCTTCGATAACGTCTGACGCGTGGCAGTGGCGCGGCTGCGATCGATGGTCTCCCGCTCGTCGGTGGCCCTGGCGCCATGCGACATGGTGCGCTCGAACGAAGCGGAGCAGAGGTCGGCGACCGTCTCCGAGCGATAGGAATCTTTCACCTTGTATCCGGGCACTCCGGCATCGAGCGTCAACGAGAAGTTCCAGTCGGCTCCGGAGCGTTTCGCGTGCAGATGGGCATCCCCGAGACTGATTCCGCTTGGCCAGTTGACCGAATAGTTCAAGTCCTCATTGGTGAAGGGAAATCCGGTCAGTGCGGGCGCCGCAGCCGGCGCAGCTGGAAGGAAGGACGGTGTCAGGGCGAGAACCGGCAGGAAGAGCAGGAACCCGGATATCACACGATGTCTGGAACTACGCAACCGTTTCATCTCTTCCTGTGCTCTGCCGTAACCGCCGGACGGCGCCGCGTGGCGTCGGCGATGCGGCTTCGGCTGACCACTTCCTCGTAGACTTCCAGCGTCGCACGCGCACTGCTTTTCCAGGTGAATGCGGCTGCACGCTGCAGCCCGAGCCGCTCCATGCGCGCGCGCAGTTCCGGATCGATCAGAATGTCCCGAAGGGCCCGGGTGATTTCCTCGGTCCTGCGGGGGCTGAACAGGAGACCCGCGCCATCCGCCACCTCCGGCATGGACGACGTGTTCGAGCACGCAACCGCGCGCCCGCAGGCCATGGCCTCGAGAATCGGCAGGCCAAATCCTTCATAAAACGACGGAAACACAAAGCAATCGCAGGCGTTGTACAACTCCAGCAGGTGCTCGTCGCTGACGAAGCCGGTGAAATGGATTCTCGATGCGAAACCAGAGGCACGGGCGGCCTGCACGACCCTCGGCGCGAACCAGGTGTCCTTTCCCGCAAGAACCAGATGATGTTTCAAGCGCGGGCATTCAGTGAGCAGTTTCGCGAACGCTTCAATGAGGCCGATGTGGTTTTTGCGTGGCTGCAGATCGCCCACCGAGAGGACGAACGGTTCATCAAACCCGAGCCGCCCGCGGACAGCAGCCTGCGCGCGGTCGCGGCCGATGACGCGAAATTCGGGATTGGCGGCGTTGGGCACAACCCGTACCCGCTCCGGGGCGATATCGTACGCACGCAGTATGGCGTCGCGCGAAAATTCGCTGACGGTGAGGATCCGGGCTGCCCGCCTGACGGTGCGCCCCACGGTCAAGTGGAGTTGCACGCGGCGTGAGGTGGTGAAATATTCCGGGTGTTCGATAAAGCTCACGTCATGTACGGTCACAACCGTGGGCACGTTCGCGAGCAGCGGCGCCGTGTACTGAACGTGGATCAGATCCGGAGAGTCGGTTCGTACGAGACGTCCCAGATCCCAGCCAAGGCGTTTATAGGGATTGGGCGAGACGTAACGGATGGCGAACCGTTCCGGAACCCAGCGCTCGGCGCCCGGTTCGGACAGGTAAGCGAGAAACTCCGACTCTCGATCGACTTCGGCGAACCCACCCAGAAGGCTTCGAATATAAATCTCGTTTCCGGTGAGGTGCCGTCCGATTGCATGTGCGTCCACGGCGAAGCGCATCAGAAATTTCCAGTATATCTGTTAAGTCCAGATTGACGCGTAAGTTGCAGACCAAAATCGAGTGTATTCCACACGATTTCCCAGGAATAATACCGTTCGAACGTGCGGCGTCCGGCGAAGGCAAGACGC
>CAZXCO010000279.1:0-1512 GCA_964639095.1 uncultured Solibacteraceae bacterium | reverse complement strand
GGTTGCTCACCTGGAGCGGCCACGTGACGAGCTGGGCGGACGCCCCGGATTTGCGCGTCCTGGTGGTCCGATACGAGGACATGCAATTGCAGCCGGAGGCGACGTTCGGCGCAGCGGTGCGATTCCTCGGCTTGGCCGATGACCCGGCGCGGATGAGAAAGGCCATCCAGTTCAGCCGCTTCGACGAGCTGAAGCGGCAGGAGCAGCGGACCGGCTTCGGCGAGAAGACGCCGGGGGCGAAGGAGTTTTTCCGAAAGGGCGAGATTGGCTCCTGGCGCGAGGCCCTGACGGATGCGCAGGTTGCCCGGCTGATCGCCGATCACCGCGTCGTCATGCGGCGTTTCGGCTACCTCGACGCCGACGATCAATTGCGGTTCTAAGCGGCAGGGGCATAGAGCGATCGCGCGCCAGAGCCGTATTCCCCGCGCCGTTAGGGATGGCCGCAGAGATCAGGGGGCGTTCCACTTGAGTTCGCCGTGTAAGCCCGCCCCATTGAGTGCGGGCTGCGCGCTTCGTCGATGTTATCGCTCTCCGAGGGGCAGGTGCAGAACAATATATCACCGTTGCTCGCACCATATGGCGCCCTGTTTCCGCCATCGACTACGTTTTTCTGCGTAGTTCGACAGCTTCCCGACGACCCTGGAATAATATCCAATCGGAAGTCGCCAGCCGTGATCCAGAACGTACCTGCGCTCGCTCGGAGCGAAAGCTTTATACTTTTATGTCGAACATAGACGAGATTCAGGCGCCCGTTGCACAGGATATTTCCTATATCATCCAGACCACCAAAGACGGGGTGCTCGATACCAATTCTCCGCCGGACCATGTGGCCGATGTGTTCCAGCGAGCCTTTGCCACTGGCAATCCGATTGTCATCCACCTGCACGGCGGCCTGGTCGGGCGGGATCAAGCCTACGTCATGGTGAACGATCTGCAGCCCAAGTACCTCGCCGGCGGACAATTTCCCGTCTTCGTGGTCTGGCGCACGAGCGTGTTCGATGCGTTCAAGAATATCGAAGAGATCGCGAACAAGCCGCTGTTCCAGAACCTGCTCGCCCGGTTGTTGCAGTTTCTGGCCGGCAAGCTACTGGGCGGCCTGGCGGGGAAAGGGTTTGCGGGCGATGCGCCGGACGACGCGGAACTCGAGCGCGAATTGAAAAAGCGGTATACAGGAGGCGTGCCGTTTGGCAACGTCCCGGCAGTGGCGCCAACCCCCGGACTGACGTCCGACGACACGCGACAGCTTGGGGTCCAGTTGATGAGCGATCCGACGTTGCGCCAGGCCTGGAATGACGAACTCGTGACGGCATCTGCTCCCGTCGACACCAGGCTGACGCTGGATCAAAACGTGGTCGATCAGGCGGGCGATGTGGCTGGCGGCAAGGGCCTGATTTCCGGCACGCTGGTCATTCTCGGGCTGGACATTGCGGGTCGCGTCATCAATCGCGTGTACAATCACAGCGATCACGGTCTCCATGCGACGAGCGTGGAGGAAATCCTCCGCGAACTTTA
>CAZXCO010000278.1:0-4817 GCA_964639095.1 uncultured Solibacteraceae bacterium | reverse complement strand
ACTTCCTTCAGGTGGGCGCGCCGGAACAGCCGCTCCAGCAGATAGCGCACTCCGGCCGAGAAGAGAACGTTCGTCACCACGAAAGCCAGCGCACCCAGGACCGCAAGCACGCGGGCTTCAGGGCCGTAAGCGGGGTTCCGGAGGAGGCCGATCACTGCGCCCGCCACAACGATCAGCATTTCGGGGCAGGTGGTGAGACGCAGCAGCACCTCGATGGTAAAGAGCTTCCGGTGCGGAATCGGATAGACCAGCAGCTTTTTCAGCTCGAGCGATGCGCCGAACCCGGCGGAGATCACGGGCGCGAGCTGCCAGTACAGCGTCACGAACAACAGCCCGCTCGAGAGCGCCGCAAGGAAATAGCCGCGATTGTCCGGGTTGGCGAAATATACGACGGCGCCAAACGCAAAGAATGTCCACAGCCCGTAGAACAACAGTCCTGTCAGGCCGGAGAACACAGCTCCGGCGCGGCGCGCGCCGGCGCGCCACCGCATGCTCAATAACTGCGCGCGTAAGATTGCCGGGATTATCGCGAACCGCCCCCGCCCTTTCGCACAGGGCGCACATGAGGCCGAATGATATCCGAGATCAGATCAGGTTTCGACTTGTCGCGAATCAGATGCGGATATTTCTCGCCCGCATGGTAATCGAGATTGAAAGTCTTGTAATATTCGCCGTCTTTGATCAGCAGCGCGACGGGCGCAGCGTTCCTGACGGAGTCCTCCACCGCGTGATGCAGCACACCCATCGAATACTGGCGGCCGTTCACGGCGATGATTTTCGTTCCCGGAGCCACGCCTGCCCGGAACGCGGGCGTGTTCAGGAGGACATCCACGATATCGCCGCTGTCTTTGGCGATCAGCCCCAGCGAGTAGGAAAGATCGATCGTCTTGCGCGCATCTTCGCGGACTCTCCAGTAATCCGACGGCTGATCCGTGTAGACCAGCTTGTAGCCGCCATTGACGATTCCGTTGAGAGGGGCGTGCGGGGACGTGGATTCGAGGCGGTCCCTGAGGAACGCCGCCCAGTCAAAGGGCTCGATCGAGTTGAGCGTCCGCACAACATCGTCGAACGTATATGGCCGGACCTCAGGACCCGTGTCGGGCGGCCCCGCGAACGCGCGGCAAAAGTCCGCAATCGATTTCCTGTTTTTGCTCAGCGTGCGCAGCGTGACATCCACGTCGAGCCAGATCAGTTCGCCCTCTTCGTAAAAATCGGTGCCGCGGCGCAGACCGGAATAGTCGTCGCGGGCATTGTAAAGCACCTGCGCCGCGACGGCCGTATCCGCGAGAGGACGCCAGGTCCGCCCGTTTTCGCGATCGAGCGAAGCGGCGTCGCGGGCGAGCGAATCGAGGAACTCCTGCGCCGTCCACAGTCCGCTGCGGGGCGTGAGGATTTCGCCCAGATATTCGGTGAGGCCCTCGTAGACCCACAGCAGGTCGCCCTTCATCGGGGCGTTGTAGTCGGGAGTAGCGAGGCCTGCCGGGCGCCGGAATTTTCCGTTCCACGAGTGCACGAATTCGTGCGGCAACAGATCCGCACTCAGTTCGCGCAGGTCGTCGTCAACGAGGGAATTCTCGTCGATGCGATCGTCGCTCGATTCGTGATGTTCGAGGCCGAAGTGGGCCACATGGTCGCTGAGTGTCAGCAGGAAATGGTAATCGCGGTAGTGATGGGCGCCGAAGAGCGCATTGGCCTCGTTCACGAGATCGCGATAATGGCGGATTTGATCGTCGGTGATGCGGGTCGCGCGCTCGCTGTCGGCGGCGATGTGGAGAAAGGCCGGGACCGTGCCGCCCGGGTTGAGATCGACGGTCCGGAAATTCAAGCCGGTCTGCACGGGAGCATCGATCAGCGACGTGAGGGATGACGGTTTGAAAACGATGTCGGTGCCGGTCTCGTGGTCGATTGGCAGTGCCGTCCCATAACGCCAGCCGGAGGGGACTTTGAGTGTTGCCTGATATTGAAGCCTGTCGGCGGGAACGCCCGCCGGATACAGCAGAAACTGGTTCCAGCTCAGTACCGCGAGATGCGAAGTCGCCGAACTGCCGGAAGAGAACCCTCCGCTATCGGGCGGTGAAATGTAGTCGAGCGCAACATCGAGCGTCGAAACGCCTGGCGGAATATCGAGGTGAAATTCGTAGATATTCACATCGTCGCGATGCCACGGAACCGGCTTTCCGTCGGCCGTGAACCGCAGTCCGGCGAGATCGTCGATCGGCCCGGTCGGACCATGCTCCCCGGGGATCCATTTGGGGTAAAGCAGCGACATCGGGCCGGGCTTCACCGGGAACGACATTGTGGCACGGATCAGGCGCTGGGGAACGTCGCTGGCGTCGACGCGCAGTTGTATGGGGGCCGTCTGGGCGAACGCGAGCGCCGCGGCGAAGAGAGGCAGCGAATATCGAAGCGCGCGTGCGCCCGCGAGCCTAGCGGCCGAGCCACTCGAGCTTCTCATAGTCCCGGCCTCCGACAACGGTGCGGACGAAAACATCTTCCAGCGTTTCGGATCCGCCGCGGAGATCCTCCATGCGGCCCTCGGCCACGATTTTGCCTTCATTGATGATAGCCGCATAGTCACAAAGTCGTTCCACAACTTCGAGGACGTGAGAAGTGAGGAAAACGGTTGCGCCGTGCCGCACCTGCTCGATCAGAATGTCCTTCATGAGCCTGGCGCCCACGGCATCCACACCCTCGAAGGGCTCGTCCATCAGAAACAATTCCGGCCGGTGAATCAGCGAGGCCGCCATGGCGACCCGCTTCCGCATGCCCTTCGAATATTCGGCAATCAGTTTCCGGCGCTCGTTTCCAAGCTCGAAGAGTTCGAGCAGTTCCTCTGCGCGCTGCCGGGCCGTCGGGCGCGGCAGGCTGTACATGCGCCCGACGAACTCCAGAAATTCCGCGCCCGTGAGGCGGTCGAACAGCAGGGACTCATCGGGCACGAGGCCGATCCGGCGCTTGATCGCCATCTCCTCGGCCGGCATAGGCAAGCCCAGCAGCTCAATGGAACCGGACGTCGCGGGGATCAGCCCGGTGAGCATCCGGATGGTGGTGGATTTGCCGGCGCCATTCGGGCCCAGGAAACCGAAAAAGGAACCGCGCGGCACCATCAGGTTGAGACCATCCACGGCCGCCTTGCCGTCATAGACTTTGCGCAGATCGCGAACCGCGATCGCGGGCGTGGTCCCGGGCATGAAAACAATATGGTAATCGATGGCGCGGGAGACCGTTTCTGCCTGGTCCGGATGCTCCGGCGCCCATGCCAGGCCCGCGGCGGAGCGGGTCTGCGAATGGCGCACGGTTTCTATGTTACTCGCCTGTTAACCTATTGAATTGCATGACAATCGATGAGATCCGCGAGTTGATCCAACTGGCTTCCGAAACAGGCGTCGCCGAATTGGAAGTGCAACGCGGCGAAAATCGCGTGCGAATCCGGACGTCGTTGGGAGCCGCAACGGAGGTGGTTCTGCCCTCCGAGCGCCCCGCACCAGCGGCCGCCGCGCCCGCGCCGCCCCCAGGGAAGAGCGAAGCGGCGCCCACGAAAAGCGGGCCCGATCTGGTTTATGCGAAGAGCCCGATCGTCGGCACTTTCTACGAAGCCTCATCCCCCGACACCCCGCCATTTGTGCGCATCGGCGAGCATGTGACGCCGGGGAAGGTTCTCTGCATCATCGAGTCCATGAAACTCATGAACGAAATCGAGGCCGAGGTCGCCGGCATCATCGAAAGCAAGCTGGTGCAGAACGGTCAGCCGGTGGAATACGGAGAAGCCCTCTTTGGCATCCGGCCCGTTTAAGAAAATTCTGATCGCAAACCGCGGCGAGATCGCCCTGCGCGTGATCTGCGCCTGCAAGGACCTCGGTATCCCGACGGTCGCGGTTTATTCGGAAGCAGATCGCAACAGCCTGCCGGTCCGGTTCGCCGATCAGGCAATCTGCATCGGTCCGGCGAAGAGCGCGCGCAGCTATCTGGACATTCCCTCGATCATCAGCGCGGCTGAGATCGCGCACGTGGATGCGATTCACCCCGGCTACGGCTTTTTGAGCGAGAACGCCGGGTTTGCCGAAGTCTGCCGCGTCTCCGGAATCCGGTTCATCGGGCCGGCGCCGGATGTGATTGCCGCCATGGGAATCAAGGAACGGGCGCGGGCCATTATGAAGGAACACGGTGTGCCGATCCTGCCCGGCTCGGATGGCGTGCTTTCGAGCCCCGCTGAGGCGATCGAAATCGCGAACCGCATCGGGTATCCGGTCATCCTCAAGGCATCCGCGGGCGGCGGCGGCCGGGGGATGCGGATCGTAAACAAGGCGGAAGACTTGCCCGGGCTGCTCTCCCAGGCTCAGCAGGAGGCCGGCGCGGCCTTCTCGAGCGCCGATGTCTATCTGGAAAAATACGTGGGCGCGCCGCGTCACATCGAATTTCAGGTTCTGGCCGACGAGCACGGGAATGTGGAAATCCTCGGCGAGCGCGACTGCTCGATTCAGAGACGGCATCAGAAGCTCCTCGAGGAATCGCCTTCGCCCGCCCTCCGGCCCGAGGTGCGCGAACGCGTGACGAAGAAGCTGCGCGAGGCAAGTCGCGCCATCGGTTACAGCAATGCGGGAACCGTGGAATTTCTGATGGACGAGAAGGGCGACCTTTACTTCATCGAAGTGAACGCACGCATTCAGGTGGAGCACCCTGTGACCGAACAGGTGACGGGCATCGACCTGGTGAAGGCGCAGATTCGCATTGCCGCCGGGGAGAAACTGCAGGATATTCTGGGCGGCCCCGTGCGGCGCAGCGGCCACGCCATCGAGTGCCGCATCAACGCCGAGAAT
>CAZXCO010000277.1:0-5704 GCA_964639095.1 uncultured Solibacteraceae bacterium | reverse complement strand
GACCGATCTGACCAAGGGCGCCTACATCGCCGGAACGGGCGAGATCCAGCCCGACGCTTTGTCGATCTAGCTAGGGGCCTGATCGCGGCAGATCTTACCGGCGATTGATCACGCCGGAGTCAACGGTCGCGCCGGTCCGCGAGATCGTCTGGAAATAAAGCTGATCTCCGGCGATCTCCATCAGCATGAAGTCGCGGTCGGTGTCGAATCCCTTCGCGACATCCGGCGATTTTTTCAGCCCGTGCACGCGCAATTCGCCGGAATTGCCGAGCACGAAATAGTAAATTCCATTGTGGGGCTTGAGCCGTTCATACAGATGTTCGTGACCGGAGAGCACGACCCGCACGCCGTTGGCTTTGAACAACGGCTCCAGCCGGGCTCGCAGATCAGTATCCGGGCCGTGAAATTTTCCGTCGGAATAGAGCGGGTGATGAAAATAGCAGATTTTCCACGGGGCATCTGAATCGTGCAGTTCGTTCTTCAGCCATTCGAGCTGCCCCGGATCCATGTAGTTGCTGTCCAGTGCGAAAAATTCCGCGCCGCCCCTGCGGAAGCTGTAGTATCGCCTGGCGTCCATGTTGAACGGCTTGTAAAAGCGCTCGTTGGGGTCGTCATGGTTGCCGAGTGAGGCATAGAACCGGACCCCCGCATCAAGCAGCGGCTGGTAAGGTTCCTCAAATTTTTTCCGCAGGTCGTTCGCAGTGTGGCCGCCGTAGATGTTGTCCCCCAACATCAGTGCGAAGTCAAAATGAACCTTTTCGCGGTAGCGCTCCATCTGGCGCGCGACCTCGTACTGCGGTCTGCCGCCTGTGCCATCGTCCCCGATCACGGCAAACCGGATGGAATTCGGCTTCAGAGGCAGGTCGGCCGCAATGGAGCCGGCCCACAGACTGAGAAGAACGACGAAGCGGCCGATGGAGCGCGTCGCGATCATCAAAAGGCCCTGTGGAGCAGATCCACGACCAGATTCGCCCGGGTATCTAGAAGAATCAGGTCGCTCCCAACAATGCGGTATTCAATATCGGGGGGCAGTTTCGGCAGATTGCCCAGAAGCGAAGGCGGGGTGGACTGGAGCGGCACGCGCGGCGGATAGCTGTCATTGACCTTCAGGTTGAGGCGCACCGGCTCGGCGTGCCGGAGGCTCTGCCGGACGCGTTTCGCGCCGCCCTCCTGCATCGCCATGGCAATCAGGCGGCGCATTTCACCCGCGACCGGCGGCGTGAAAACATCGCCCTGCTTCGCGTCTTTTCGAATCTCTCGAATCGCCGCTGCCAGCGTATCGGCCCGGCGTGAAATCTTGTCCTGCGACGCGGTCGGCTGCAGGCGCTGCAAACCCTCTTCAGCGCGGCTCCGCAGCCGGGCGTAATCCGAAATCCGCTTCTCGAAATCCTGCACGATCGCGGAATCAGGGTTGACCGGCGGATGTCTGACCTGAGCGGCAGCGCTCCCCGCCAGGAGACCGCCCGCCATCAGCAGCGCCGCTGCGCGCGGATTCCCGGTCATGCCTTTGCGCCCGCACGCGGCGATTCCGTGGCTTCCTCAACGAAATCCCGCACCACCTGCTTCACCGCATCTTTTACAGCCTGCCTGACGCTCGCTTCCACGCGCGGATGATCCAGTTTCAGGTCGGCCGCGTCGCCGGAGAGCTCCTTCACCGTCATATTCAGAACCTGTTTCACGGGCGCGAGGTCCTCGACAACCGCTCTGGCCACCTTAGTGGCGACTTTAGCTGCCGATGCCCTCTCCTGCTCCTCGGTTTCGCCCGGCAAAGTCTGCGGCCGGGCAGCCGCTTCTTTCGCGTCCCAGTCCTGCTGAAACGTCTTCAGCAATCGGCCGACCGCTTTTGCGTCACGGAAGAGGACTCCGACCTCGCGGCGTGCATCCAGTTCCAGCGCGCGCAGGCTCTGGCTGCCCACGAATGCCCAGGAGCCGTCACGCACGATCGAGCGCGTATGCAGGCGCATCGGCATCGCCTTCGGCTCCGGGAGCGCGTGGTTCCTGCCCTTCACTTTGCCGATAACCCGGACGGTCACGCCCGCCCTGGCGCGCGCCTCGAGTATCCGGATCATGGCGGGATCGCTGATTTCCGGATCGTAGATCAAAAGTTCCTTTTTCGCTCCCTTGAGAAAGGCGGCCATCTGCCTTCGCGCATTGACCGGACTCACGAGGAAAGTCGGGCTGCCTGCCATATAGGGCTGGCGGGTTGTGTCGGCCGCAAACAGTTTCGCCGCCTGTTCCACATGCTTCTTGTTGGTCGTGACGAGGCCGAAGCTGCGGCTGCGCTCCATGTCCAGATAAGTGAAATTGAACGCCAGAACATAGAGGACACGGCGGTCGATAATCATCAGCTTGCTGTGATAACGTGCGAGGTCATCGTCGGTGCGGGACACCGTCACCCCGGCGGCCAGCAGACGCATTTCGAGATCTCTCAGACTCTGCTCGCCCCCGTGGTTGGTCCATGCAATCAACGCATGGACATGGACGCCTCTGGCCACAGCGGCTGCCAATGCCTTTTCGATCTCACTGCGATTGAAACGGAAGATCACGATGTCGACGGTCTTTTTTGCACGGTCGATGCCTTTGATGAGCGGCATCGCGCCATCCTCCGCTGGACTAAACAGGTCACAATCCGAACCTCCCGGCTTCTTCTTTCGTCCGTCTTCTCACAGACGGACCCCTTCGCTGGACCTTCCGTGCAATTTGGCATCCTTGTTGCTGCACAGGAGCCGGTGGTGAGGCGAATGACAAGAACGCACCCCTTCGGGCTCGCGGCTTTGCTGGTTATCGCCCTGAACGCCCCGGCCTCCTCCGCGCCTCGCAGAACGTCGACGCGGAGCGCAAGCGCTTCAGCGGTCCTCTGGCGCGACCCGGTGAATATCACGAGGCGCGACCTGCGTTACGGTCCCGGAGGGCGGAAGCATCAGCCCCAAGGCCCCTTCAGGTTCGTCAAGGAGGACCTCAAGGGCTCAAACGTCAAGTTCGTGGTGACCGGCGCAGATGGGGTCAAGTGGACGATCAAGCTCGGGGAAGAGGCTCATCCCGAAACCGCGGCTTCGCGCATCCTCTGGGCGGCCGGTTATTTCGCCGACGAGGAGTACTTCCTGCCGGACGTCAGGGTGGAGGGCATGCCCCTGAACCTCCATCGCGGCGCTGACAAGGTGGGGCCGGACGGAGTCATGCACAATGCGCGATTGAAGCGGCATCGAAAAGGCGGGGAGAGCGGGATCTGGCGGTGGAAGGACAATCCTTTCACTGGAACGCGTGAATTCAATGGCCTGCGAGTGATGATGGCCCTCATCAATAACTGGGATCTGAAAGACGTCAACAATGCGGTTTACAAAGCGGACGGCAGGCAAGTCTATCTGGTATCCGATCTCGGCGCCTCGTTTGGAACAAATAACCGCAGCGTGACCCAGACGGCCTCGAAGGGAAACCTGGATCATTACACCGAATCGAAGTTCATCACCGGAGTCACGCCGGTTGCGGTGGATTTCGCCGTGCCCGGCCGGCCCGCATTCATTCACGCCATCGAGATCGGGGAATTCAAATCGCGGGTCGGGATGGAGTGGATCGGCAAAAATATTCCGATCGGCGACGTGCGCTGGATCGGAAGCATTCTTGCCAGGCTTTCGCCCGCTCAGATCCATGCCGCATTCGACGCCGCCGGGTATTCATCCAACGAGGCCACCGGTTTTTCCTCCGTACTGGAAACCCGGATCGGCGACCTGAACCGCCTGTAGCGCGAGATGCCAGGGGCGCGCTATTCCTCCCGATGCGGGAACCCCGGCGCGGCTTTGATTTCTTCGATCTGTCCCGCATGGCGCAAACCGTGCAGGCCCAGGACCAGGAGCCACTGATAGCAGTCCAGATCCCCGAATGCGCCGTGGGATAAGTAGTAGCTTCGCAGGTCCTTTTGCGTGGTCGCGGCGAATTCGAGCGTGCGCTGCCGGGCGTTCCGGAACTCTTCGAGGAGCCGTTTCGCATCCGCCCACTCGCCGGTGGGGCGCGCCGACTCCGGCGCCTCGCGGCGGCTGCTGCGGTCGGGCATGCGACTCACGATCTGATCATCTTTGGCCTTCTGGTTCTCTGTTCGCCTCTCTGGTTCGGCCCGTCCTTCTTCCAGTTTCTTTCCGATCGACCCGAGCACCCGCTTTTCAACCCGGGTCACGTGCTCCAGGCACTGGTTGATCGACCAGCGGCCCTCCGCCGGCTGGAATCGCCACTGGTCCTCCGTGAGGCCTTCCACCAGACCGAGCAGCCTCTCGCGGCTGGATGTCAATTGATCCATCAATAACTGCCGTTCCTGCTGTTCCATGCTCTCCTCGTGATTCGATCTGCCATAGAGTTCCCGCACAAGGGCTTCGATGCCCGGCGGGACAAGCGCGCTCCAGGTTTCACCGCAGGCGATGCGGCGGCGGACCTCCGATGACGAGACTTCGTCCCAGGACGACGGCATCGGCAGCGTGCCAATGCGCTCGCGGTCGCGCGGCGCCGGCACATACTCGCCCCTGCGGGCGGCGACCAGCAGCCGGTGCTTTTCGAGGAACGCCTCAAAAACACCTGGCGCGCCATAATCCCAGGAGGCAATCCGCTCCGCCGCATCGCGGCCCAGCACGAATGAGATGTCCGTGTCCGGGCCCAGGCGTTCCTCCGCCTCCCGCGCGATTTCCGCGTACAAGCCGCGGCTCGAGACGGCGGCCGAGAATCGCGCGTGCCGCCGCGCGATAGTCTCGATCATGGCGCAGCGGGCCTCAAAAGCAGCCCCCTCGAAAGGTTTATGTGGAAGGGCCCGCGGCAGCACCCAGACCACTTCGTCCGCACAGTTCCGCGCGGCCCGCGCGATCTCCAGATGCGCGATCGTCGGCGGATTCCAGGCCCCGGGGAACAGAATGACGCGCTTCGCGCCAGTCACACCGCGATAGAGAAACTCCAGTGGCAACAACACCTTTGTAATACATCTGGTGGCGGTTGCCTGTACCACGCACGCTCCCGGATTCGTATACAGTGGAAATAGCCAATGTTCAGCTGGATCTGTCCGCGCTGCGGACGCGACGTTCCTCCTTCAAAGACAGACTGCCCCTACTGTGCGGAACAGGCGAATGAAGCGGCGGCTGCCAGTGTAGCAGCAGCTACGGCCGCGCCACCGCCTCCCGTGCCGCCTGCTGCTCCGGCGGCCCCTGCTCCGGCGCAACCGTCGGCGGAACCTCCCCAGGCGCCCGCATGGCAACAGGCTCCGCCGGCCTATGCCGCCGCTCCACCCCCGCCGGCCTGGCAAACGCCTCCTCAGTATCCGGCACAGTACGCCCCGCCGCAGGGCCTCCCGCCCGCGGCCTGGCAGGCGCCGCCGGCCCGATCCGGGCCCCCGACCTGGCTCATGAGCCTGGGTTTCGCGGCGGCCTTGCTGCTGGTCGGCGGAGGCATCTATTTCGCCATACAGCACTTCGGAGGCAGTTCCAATCCGGCGGAGAAGGCGGGACTCGAAAATCCGTCGAACCCCTCGCGCCAGCCGGTCAGCAACCCGCTCCAGAAATACGTCGAGGTTGTGGGGCTGCGGATGATCACCGAGAACCGAAAGCCCGTCGCGAAATTCGTTGTCGTGAACCACTCAAACGCTGAAATCGACGACCTCGCCGCCAACGTGACGCTCTGGGCCAGCACGTCGCGCTCGGAGGAAGATTCGGTCGGATCGTTCAGTTTCAAAGTT
>CAZXCO010000276.1:0-4787 GCA_964639095.1 uncultured Solibacteraceae bacterium | reverse complement strand
CGCGTGGCGCACGGCGCGCTGATCTTCAGCATCTCGTTGGGTCTCGCCACTCAGATGGGGTTGCTGGAAGATACGCTGATCGCGTTCTATGGGCTCGAGAAGCTGCGTTTCACCCGGCCCGTGTTTATCGGCGACACGATCCGCGTGGTCAAGAAGGTCTCGGAAACGATGGAACGGGGAAGCGACCGCGGCGTGGTCACTTTTCTGACAACAGTGCTGAATCAGCGGGACGAACCGGTGCTCGTGTATTCAGACAAGCTTGTGGTCAAACGGCGGGAGAAGCCGGAGTCGGACTGAGACTCCGGCGTTCCCGACCGGTCTCTACTGATGGAATAATCCGAAATAAACGCCCTTTGCGCGGATGTGGCCGGTCATGGCCTTGATCAGGTCGGCGCGCGTGGCGATCCCGGGCTCCAGTTTGGTATCCAGCGCGTAGAATTCGAACATGTAATGGTGCGTGGTCGGAGGCGGCGGGCACGGATTGAAAAATCCGATCGACTGGCCGATGTTCTTGAGCTGGACGGCGCCGTTGTCGAGCGTGGCCTGTGCAGGCACGCCTTCCGGAAGCCCCGCGGCGGCCGCCGGGATGTTGTAGATCGCCCAGTGCAGCACGTCGTCGGCGCCGATCGCGACGTCGGGGTCGTGCAGGATCAGCGCGATGGTTTCGGCGCCGGGGGGAAGGCCGCTCCATTCAATGGCCGGGGAGATGTTGGCGTTCTTTCCGTTCGAGCATCCATACTTCGCCGGAATCGCTCCGCCGTCGGAGAACGCGGGAATGGTGATTTTGAGGGGCGCCGGAATGCCACCCCCTCTGCCGCCCCGTCCTCTGCCTCGTCCGCCGCCACCCTGCTGCGGCGCCGCAAGCGCCAGTCCCAGGGCCAGCGTCAATGCTGCTGCCAGAATTCCCGTAATCCGCATCCGTCGTATCCCCCTATTTCTTTCCTGTGTAGCTGACTTTCCAGATGGCCGCCGATGTTTCGTCCGTCACGTACAGCGATCCGTCCTTGCCCGTTGCGACGCCCACCGGTCTCCCCCAGGGCGTTCCGTCCGCTGTCGTGAAGCCGGTCAGAAAGTCTTCGTAAACACCGTTGGATTTGCCCTTGTTCAACGGGACCCGCACCACCTCGTGGCCGGACTTGGACGACCGGTTCCAGGAGCCGTGCTCGCTCGCGAACGCATCGCCGCGGTACTCCGCGGGGAACTGCTTCCCGTCATAGAACGTCATGCCGAGCGAGGCGTTGTGAGGCTGCAGCAGAACGTCCGGAACGATGACCGAGTCCTCCGTCCGGTCCGCCGGACGTGGCAGTTTTGCCCGGCCGTCCTCGTGCTTCCCGATATAGAACCAGGGCCAGCCGTAGAAGCCGTGCTCCTTGACCGACGTGATGTAGTCGGGGACAAGATTATCGCCCAGATTGTCGCGCTCGTTCACCGAGCACCACAGCTCGCCCGTGACCGGGTTAATCGCCAGACCCACGGGGTTTCGAATCCCGGCGGCATAGATCTGCACGAATTTCCCCTCCGGCGTGTATTCCAGAATGTTGGCGCGGTGCTCCTCGGAAGCGGCCGTATCGGACACGTTGTCCGCCGAGCCGACCGCCACGAACATCTTCTTTCCGTCCGGCGAAAACACGATGTCCCGCGTCTGGTGATTGCCGCGCGGCGGCAGATCCGAAATCAGCGTCTCCGGCATGCCGCTCGACTTCGTATCGCCATTCTTGTAAGCGAAGCGCACCACCGAGCCGGTGTTGCCGATATAAACCCACTTCGGGTTCGGTCCGGGCGGGTAGAAATTGATGCCGAAGGGGCGATTCAGGCCCGTGGCGAAAACGGAAATCTCCGGTTTGCCCTTGTTATCGCGCACGACTTTGATTTCTCCCGCCGTTTCCTCCGCGAGGAAGAAATCGCCGTTCGGCGCGCGCCGGATCTGGCGCGGCGCCTTCAATCCATCGTGCGCATAGAGCGAAACCGTGAAGCCCGCCGGGGCCACCGGGAGCGCTCCCTCAGGCCGCGGCGCGGGACGTCCGAAATTCGGCGTACCCTTCGTCGGTTCGGGAAGATCGGCCACCGTAATCTTGCGGTAAACGCCGGCCTTCAAATCTTTGGCGCTGACGAAAGCGTCTTTGCCGGTCACTACATCCCGGATTCCGTTCGTCGCGGCCGGGATCATCCATACCGTGGCCAGTCCGAGGAACGCGGTAGTCGCCATCCACAGAAACTTCTTCATCTTTCGCTCTCCATGAGTGTATGAAGTTTAACACGCTGAAACAGAGGTGTCTTCCAAAAAGGACATCTGTCCGATCATTCCGCAGCGAGGAACCGGAATTCCCTGGCGGCCTCCCGAATCCCCGACAGTTCGGCCTCGCTGAAACCGAAAACCTTCCGCGCCAGAGCAAATTCCCGGGCCAGATCCGTCTCGAACAAGCCCGGATCATCCGTATTCAACGTAATGGGCACTCCGGCGTCGAACAGCTTCCGGACCGGATGCGCATCGAGCGCCGCCACCGCGCCGGTCCGCACGTTGCTCGTGATACACACCTCCAGCGGAATCCGCTCCTCCCGCAGCCGCCGCATCAGTTCCGGATCCTCGGCCGCGCGGATTCCGTGCCCGATCCGCTCGGCTCCGATCGCAAGAGCCGCCCGGATCGATTCCGGCCCGGCCGTCTCTCCCGCATGCGCCGTCAGCCGCAGTCCGGCATCCCGCGCGTAGCAGTAAGCCTCGCGGAAAAGCTCTGCCGGACCGCGCGCCTCGTCGCCGCCGATCCCGAAAGAAACGACGCCATCCTCCACGTATTTCGCCGCCAGCCGCGCCATCTCCATCACATGCTCCGGGCCGAACTGCCGGATCGCATCCAGGTTCCACCGGATCTCGACAGGCCGCTCCGTTCGAACCTCCCGTTCGGCCTCGCGAATCGCGCGCCAGACCCCGGCGAAATCGAATCCGCGCCAGAGGACCACGCCCGCACCCAGCGTCACCTCGGCGTATTCGATGCCCTGCCGCGCCAGACTTTCGATCATCCAGCGCGCGATCGCGCCGTAATCGCCGGGGCTTCGCAGACGCTGGGCGACAAACTTGAAACACTCCAGAAATCCCGCAAAATCGGTAAATCCCCACATCGCGTCCACGGTGTCGCGCGACACCAGAGGATCCAGCCGCATCAGCGCGCCGCGATCCACCGTGCCCTCCAGATGCAGGTGAAGTTCGGTCCAGGCCATATAATCGAAGTTCCCATGACTGCCGCCGAAATGGAAGCAATCATTGGTGGATATCACGGCGACGCATTCAGCGTACTCGGACCCCACCCCACCGACCCCGGCAGGCTCACGGCCGGATGGCTGATTCGCGCGTTCCTCCCGCAGGCCAGCACCGCCAGCGTCCTGATGGACGACGGCATCCTGCCGATGCAGAAAGTCCATCCCGAGGGCCTGTATGAAGTAAACACGCCACGCCGGCCCGGCCCCTACCGGATCGAGATCGGGAACTGGCATGGCGGGACTTCCGTGATCGAGGATCCCTACCGCTTTCCTCCGCTCATCAGCGATACGGATTTGTATCTTCACGGCGAGGGAACTCTCTATGAGGCATGGCGAACACTCGGCGCGCACCTCGCGCATGTCGATGGCATCTGCGGCGTCCGTTTTGCCGTCTGGGCGCCCAACGCGGAGGCCGTGTCCATCACGGGCGCCTTCAACGACTGGGATACCCGCCGCCACCCCATGCGCCTGCGCAACGGCGGCGTCTGGGAAATCTTCATCCCCGGCGTGAAGGTGGGGGATGCGTACAAATATTTCGTTCGCTCGAAGCACTTCGGCCACCAGCAACTCAAGGCCGACCCTTTTGCATTCCAGAGCGAGGTCCCCCCGAAGTCCGCATCCATCGTCTGCGACATCGAAAGCTTCGAGTGGAGCGACGAAGAGTGGATGTCGGCGCGCGCCGGCCGCGAGTGGCTCAGGGAACCGGTTTCGATTTATGAAATGCATCTGGAATCCTGGATGCGGCTGCCCGGCGGCGAAAGCCTGAGCTACCGGCAGTTCGCGACCAGGCTCGTGGAATACGTGAAACGCATGGGCTACACGCACGTCGAGCTGATGCCCATTCAGGAATTTCCGTTTTCCGGATCATGGGGCTATCAGGTCACCGGCTATTTCGCGCCCACCGGCCGCTTTGGCACTCCGGCGGACTTCCAGTTCCTCGTCAATGCCTGCCACCGCGCCGGCATCGGCGTCATCATGGACTGGGTCCCGGCCCATTTCCCCAGGGACGCGCACGGGCTCGCCTTTTTCGATGGCAGCGCGCTCTACGAGCACGCCGATCCGCGCCAGGGCGAGCACCTCGAATGGGGCACGCTCGTTTTCAACTACGGCCGGAATGAAGTGCGCGAGTTCCTGATTTCGAGCGCCCTCTTCTGGCTGAAGGAGTATCACATCGACGGGCTGCGAGTCGACGCGGTGGCTTCCATGCTCTACCTCGACTACTCCCGCAAGGCGGGCGAGTGGATTCCGAATCGCTTCGGCGGCCGCGAGAATCTGGAAGCCATCGATTTTCTGCATCGCTTCAACGAGCTGGCGCACGCCGTGCCCGGCGCGATCACGATCGCCGAAGAGTCGACCGCATTTCCCGCCGTGTCGCGGCCCGTTTACGCCAGCGGTCTCGGCTTCACCATGAAATGGAATATGGGGTGGATGCACGACATGCTGCGCTACTTCGGCCAGGATCCCGTTTTCCGCAAATACCACCACAACGAGCTGACGTTCTCGATGATCTACGCGTTCAACGAGAACTTCATCCT
>CAZXCO010000275.1:0-5773 GCA_964639095.1 uncultured Solibacteraceae bacterium | reverse complement strand
GAGGCCGTCGCCGCAAATGGCGCCCATGGAACGGAGGTCGCGGACGTCCCGGACGGTGAGACCCCGCTGGAGCATGTTCGCCGCGTCCTGGATGCCGGCACTGTGCTCCTGAGCTTTGAAGTGAGCCCCTCCGGCGGATGGCTCTGGGCCGTCTGTCAGAGCGGCATCGATGTTTACCCGATTCCGGGGCTCGATGCGCTCGAACCCGCAGTGGCGAACTTCGCCCGCGCGGTCCAGAACGGTGACAGCCGCGCATCCGCCCTGGGTCGCGATTTGTACGAGACGCTCTTCGGTCGTGTTCCGGCCCGCTATCTCTCGCATAAACGGTGGCTCATCGAGCCCGACGGGCCGCTTTACAATCTGCCGTTCGGGGCTCTCGTCACCGGTCCGGATTCTCAGGGCAGGCCCGGTTATCTTTTCGAGCGCGCCGCGGTGCAACTCGTTCCGGGGGCTCTGATGCTCGAGCGGCCAGGGCCATTCGGCAGCGGGCCGTTTCTCGGTGTGGGAGACCCGATCTACAACGCGGCCGACACGCGCTATCGGGGCGCTCTTCCGCAACCTGGTGCGACGCTTCCGCGCCTGCCGGCCAGTGCCGACGAGCTGCGAGCCTGCGCCCGCGCCTGGAACCCGGCTCGGAGCGAGATTCTCACAGGCCCGAATGCTGCGCCGGACGCGATCCGCACCGCGCTGAACGCCAACCCGTCGGTGATCCACTTCGCCACGCATGTGATCCGCGGCGCGGACCGGTCGGGGCTGATTGCTCTGAGTCTGAACAGGTCCGGAGCGATGGAGTTCATGGGACCGGCGGAAATCGTGACCCACCGACTGCCTGCAAGCCTCGTCGTGCTGGACGGGTGCCGTTCGGGGCAGGGAAAGACGTTGCCGGGCACGGGATTGATGGGTCTGACACGCGCCTGGATTGGAGCCGGTGCGCGGTCCGTCCTCGCGACGCGCTGGGACATTCCGGATGAAGCGGGTGCGGCGATGATGGTCGAGTTTTACCGGGCCCTGAGAGCCCATCCCGAACGAGGCGCCGCATTTGCCCTCCAGCAGGCGCAAATCCGGTTGCTCCGGGGCGAGGCGCCGGGAGCGCCGCTTTCCGCAGAGACGCTGGCTATCCGGGGCGCCTATTTCGTGATCGGGAGAGAGTGAGGTGATACCCGCAATGGCGGCAGGAGCACAAGCGACAAGAAGCGGCAAGCCGGCTTCGTCGAGCGAGCAGGCGAAATCCGGAGGGGAGCGCGCCGACGCGATGCAGGTCCCCGACTGGACGACGCTGGTAAATGGAATCCGCGACGGCGATCCCGCTGCGATGGCGGAACTCTATGGAATTTTCGCCAAGGGTATCCGATACTTCCTGCTGCGCAATCTCGGCCCGGCAGATCTGGACGACAAGGTCCACGACTGCTTTGTTATCGTGACGCAGGCTATCCGGAATGGCGATCTGAGAGATCCGGAGAGACTCATGGGCTACGTCAGGACCGTGGTAAAGCGCCAGATCGCCGCTTCGATCGATGCGGCCATCCAGCAACGCCGGACGCGGGTCGATTTCGAAGACTCGCTTTTTTCCGTCTCCGACTCCCGCGACAATCCCGAGCGGAGCGTCATGGCCCGCCAGAGGGCGGAGATCGCCCGGAAGGTGCTCAATGGCATTTCGCGGCGCGATCGGGATATCCTCAATCGCTTCTATGTTCTGGAGCAGTCCCAGGAGCAGATTTGCGCCGATATGGGCTTGAGCTACAATCAGTTCCGCCTGCTGAAGTCGCGCGCCAAGGCGCGTTTCGGCGAACTGGGCAAACGCGTTGCCGAGGGCTCCGGAGTTAACCTTAGGAAAAATTCATCTCGATAACTTGAGACAAACCCCTCGCGTACCACACCATTTCCAAAATGGAACCAGGTGTGACACGGGAGTTGCACGCCACCGACGATCAGCTGGAGCTGTATGCTCTGGGCCGGGCGCCTGCTTCCGACCTCCCACCCCTGGAACAACATCTGCTGATCTGCACCGCCTGCCAGGAAAGACTGGACAACCTTGCGGCATTCGCAGACGGAATGCGGGACGCGCTGGCCGACTATTCGCCTGAGGTTCGCCCGCGATTATCGGTAGCGGCATGGCTCCGGCACGCGGACATCCCGGCTCGGGTCGCATTCTGGCTCTCGCCGCGGACCTCGCCCTGGGTTTCCATGACGCTCGGGTGTGCGGCGCTGGTCATTATCGGCGGAATCGTCGCGCACGACCAGACCGGAACGGCCGAGGCCGCGACTCTGCAACTGACGGCGGTGCGCGGAGAAATGCCTATAACGGTGCCGGCGCGCGAATTCGATCTTGCCCTCTCGGACAGTCCGCGCGAAGGCGGACCCTACCGGGTTCAGATTCTGAACGTCACCGGAGCACTGGTATGGCAGCGGGTCATGGAAAGCGCCCCCGCGGGGCTGCGCGTCCGGCTGAAGCGACGCCTGCCGCCAGGAGACTATTTCGTGCGGCTCTACTCGCCGGCCGACGTCATGCTGCGTGAATACGGCTTCCGCGTCCACGCGAACGGACGGGAGCTCAAAACACGCGACGGTTCAGGCGCCCCACAGTGAACTTGGCCGTATCGGCGACCGCCATCACCGCCATCACGCCGGCCTGAACCGGGTCGGTGACGACGAGATCGGCTGCATCCGGAACGCTGCCCGCCATGTTCAGGCTGATCACGAGAAGACCGGTCTTCCGCACTTCGCGCACCGCCACCTCGATGTCTCCACCCATCAGCGAGCCGGCGAGCACCAGGGCGCGCACGCGCGGAAGCCGCGGAACGGCGCGCACGGCATCGGCCAGAGCCTGTTCTCCCACGAGCGGAATCGTATCCACCGAGATATGCTCTCCCCGGATATTGTGCCGGTCGGCCTCCATGATCGCGCCGATGGCGACCTGGCCGACCTGGGCTCCGCCGCCCATGATGATGATCCGCTTGCCATAGACCTCCTGCATGCTTTTCACGAGGCTGGCGGTTCGAACGATGGGCAGCGCGCGCAACTCCTCCAGCATGGATTCCCACGCCGGCGTCGTGACTTCGAAGTAAACCCGTGCGCCGGCTTTGGTGTTTTCAATGATGGATACGGTTCCGATGTCGCCCTGGTGGCTGGCGATGACGCCTGTCAGACGATGCAGAATGCCGGGTCCCGCGTCGGCATCGATCAGAAGACCATGATTATGTGGGTCCATACAGGAGCTATCATCTCAATGTGGCTGGCGATCTGTCCCGTTGCAGCCTGTCTGCGCGCGGGTCCGCGATGGCTGGAAAGGCCGGGCCGTTGCACGTGAGTAAATTGCCGTGAGTAAAGCATTCGGGATCACTTTCGCTTCTGCCGTGCTCGTCATCGCCGGGCTTATCTGGCTGGGCTTTTACAAGACCGCCGGGAACCATCTGGCGCCCACCGGATCGATCGGGAAAGTCCGCACCATCAAAGTGACGGATGACGTGAGCTTCATGGTGATCGATTTCAGCGTTAAAAACGACTCTGATCGCGACATGATCGTGCGCAGTATCGGGGCAGCAATCGATACGGCGAAAGGCGTCGTTACCGGCAGCGGCGTCGCGGCGAATGACATCAAGAGCGCGTTCGTCAGTTATCCGCTGCTGGGCGTTCAATACAACGCGGTCCTGAAGGAACGCGATGCCATTCCGGCCCATCAGTCGGTCGATCGGATGGTCGGCGTGCGCTTCGATCTTCCGCTGAACCAGGTGGATTCGCGGAAGAGCGTGGTGCTGCGGCTGGAAGATGTCACGGGGCCCATTGTGGAGCTGACGAAATGAAGCGGTCCCTGTGCCTGGTGCTGATTCTTGCCGGCCAGGCTTTCGGGGTCCGGATCCCGCAGGGTACGGAACTCAGCGTTCGTCTGATGGACAAAGTATCGAGCGAAGCGGCGGACCGGCCTGCGCCGATACACGCGGTTTTGATCGCTCCGGTCATCGTGAACGGCGCCGTCGCGATATCCGCGGGAGCGCAGCTTACGGGCGCCGTCAAACAGGCCAGAGCCGCCACCGCGACCGATCCGGCGCGGCTCGAGATGGTGTTCACCGAACTCCGCGACGGCGCCGATCACGCCGCTGTTTCCGTCAGGCTCGCCGGGCTCGACAACGCGCGCGAGACTGTCGACGACCAGGGAGTGATCGTTGGCATCGCTCCGAATGAGACATTCAGCGCGCGCATCGATCAGGGAATCGCGAAGCTGGAGACGGATGAAAAGCTTGCGGCGCTGGCAGGCCTGCTTGCGGGAACAAAGCAGATCCTGAACATCCAGGATGCAAATTCCAACATCGACTATGATCCGGGCATGGAGTTCACGGTGCGCGTCACGCAGCCGTTCGAATGGTCCGGAAGGGAACATGGGCCGGCTTCGAAGCTGACGCCGTTTCCCGGCGAGGACCGACTTGTCGATCTGGTCAACCGGCAGCCATTTCGCACCGTCGCCCAGAGTCCCGCGCGGCCATCCGATATCACGAACCTCATGCTTCTCGCGACTGAAGACGAACTTCGCACGGCCTTCGAAAAGGCCGGATGGTCGATGCCTTCGCGGCTGAATGCGCAATCGAAGCTGGAGACGGCGCGCGCGCTGATCGAGGCGCGCGGGTACAAGGAAGGCCCGATGTCGGTCCTGCTGCTGGACGGCCATGCGCCTGACCTCGCCTTTCAGAAGGGCAACGACACTTTCGCGCAGCGCCATCACCTTCGTATTTTCCGGCGGCCGGAGATGTTCGATGGCAAGCCGGTATGGGTCTGTTCGTCGACCCATGACATAGGCATCGATTTCTCCGAACGCGACCGGACATTCATCCATAAGATCGATCCCGACATCGATCACGAACGCGCGAAAGTGGTGAACGATCTTCTGTTCACGGGTATGGTCCGGTCGCTCGCGCTGGTGGAGCGTTCGAACATCCCGCGGGATGCGACCAACGCCACGGGCGATCCGCTGCGGACCGATGGCAGCATGGCGGTGCTGCTGTTGCAGTAAGGGTCAGGTTCCGGGAATGAACAGGCGGATCGCGTAATAGACAAGGGCGGCGACAATCGCGGACGCGGGGATGGTCAGAATCCAGGCGGTCACGATTCCGCCCGCGACGTGCCAGCGTACGGCTCTCATGCGCTGAATGGACCCGACGCCGGCGATGGCGCCCGCGATCGCGTGCGTGCTGGAGACGGGCAGTCCCAGCGAAGTCGCGAACAGAATCGATATCGCGGCGCCGGTCTCCGCGCAGAATCCGCTGCGTGGCTTGAGTTTGGTGAGCCTCGTTCCCATGGTGTGGACGATCCGCCAGCCGCCGCTCATCGTTCCGAGTCCGATTGCAGCACTCGATGCGGCAATGACCCATGAAGGAACGTGGAAGCCTTTCTGAAATCCCGCCGCAACGAGAACGGCCGTGATGATTCCCATCGTTTTCTGGGCGTCATTGGTGCCGTGCGAGCAACTGAGAAGCGCAGCGGAAACGAGCTGATAGCGGCGGAAATGGCGGTCCATCCAGGCGGGCGGGAAGCGGCGGAAGCCCCAGTAAAGGGCGACCATCAGAACGTACGCCACCACCAGACCGATCAGAGGCGAGAGAACGATGAATGCCACCGTGATCGCCCATTTCCCGGCCACGAGGCCGGCGAAGCCTGCCTTTGCGAACGCCGCGCCGGCATAGCCCCCGATGAGCGCGTGAGACGAACTCGTGGGCAATGCCCGATACCAGGTGAAGATGTCCCACAGAATTGCGCCAAGAAGGCCCGCCAGCACCACCCAGGG
>CAZXCO010000274.1:0-1947 GCA_964639095.1 uncultured Solibacteraceae bacterium | reverse complement strand
AGAAACGCGACGCTCCACGGATGCACCAGACCTCGCGCGACAACCGTGACTTTGATTCTGTGCTGCTCCGCGGTGTCGAACGTGAACGGACCCTGGCCCAGTGGAGCGGGCGGGATGCCGATCGCGGGCTGTTGTGCCCAGATCCCGGATGCGAAGCAGAGCGCTGCTGCGATCAGCCCGAACTGCCTCACGGGGGCGACACGGCCCGACTGGCCGTTACTTCCCCACCAGGTGCTCGAGGTCCTTGTTGTTCTCATTGCACACGTATTCCAGTAACTCTGTATCGGGAAGCAGCTTGAATGGCTCGTGCACTACCCATGGTCTGGTGTAAGCGTTGGGGTCGTCGATTGTGATATCGAGATCCATGTGGCCGACGTCCTTGCGGTGGAATCGCTCGGTGACGTGTAGAGCATCGGTGGCGGGGCGGCCGTCGTTATCCAGCCAACCCTTGTTGTTGAAGCCTGTGGTCTCGACAGCGAGGGTGTCGCCTTCCCAGTGGCCGATCGAATAGCCCATCCAGGTCGGATTCGGGTCCTTCGGAAACTGCCGGCCGTCGAGAAAGATCTGACGGTAGCCGTGAACCGCCTCATAAAGGATCACTACCATTCCCGGCGAATTGATGATTTTGAAGGGGTAAGGCACCGCGTCCGCGCGCGGCACTCCGGCCATGATGCAATGGCCCACCGGATCATCCTTGCTCAGGTTGGCGCGCCTCGCCTTATACAGATCCGCCGCCCAGGGCTGGAAAGGCACGTCTTCAGGCTTCATGCCGGTGGCGATGTTGAATACGTAGCCGGAAGGCGGCATCCAGATTCCTGAAAGATCGGGCTTGCCGTCCGGGGTGCGGGGCGCCGGCGCGGAAAGGTCCGGCTTGCCGTCGGCAGTTCGGGGCAATCCTTTCGTCGGCACGTTCAGCCACTGAGCGGCCGCCGGGATGCATGCCGCAAACATCGCGGCAAACAGAAGTTTCCTGTTTTTCATAGCGCAGACCGGGTCCAGTATACATCCGATTTTGGACACCGCCAGCGGCAGGGATCCCGCGGTTTACAAATCCAGCACGAGTTTTTCCGACTTCGATCCCGAGCAGCAGATCATCATGGTTCTTCCCGCCGCCCGTTCCGCTTCCGTCAGCAGAGAATCCCGATGGTCCGGCACGCCGGCCAGAACCCTGGTTTCACAGGTTCCGCAGATACCCTGCTCGCAGGATGACGGCACGTCGAAACCCGCCTGCCGCAGCGTGTCCAGAATGGTCTGGCCTGGTGGCACGACGATCGTGCGGCCGGAACGAGCCAGTTCGACCAGAAATCCGCCTTCCAGCGCGGGTTGCTCCGCCGGATGGAAATATTCGACGTGGACGCGCCCTGGGGGCAGCGCGCGAGTGGCCGCTTCGAATTCCGCCATCATCGCTTTCGGCCCGCAACAGTAATAGTGCGAACCGGCGGGAGCCGCCTCGATCGCGGCCGCAAGGTCGAGGAAGCGTCCTCCGCACTCATCATCGCAGTGCAGGCGGACGTTCGCCGGCCACTCTGACAGGTCTTCCAGAAAGGCCGCCGCGCTCCGGCTGCGAACGCAGTAGAGGAGTTGCCACGACCGGCCGAGACTGCTGAGGCGCCGGATCATGCTCATCAGCGGAGTGATTCCGATGCCCCCGGCCATCAGCACGCTGTGGGGTGCGTCCTCGGCGAGAGGAAAGAGATTGTACGGGCCGCTGAAGGGAATGACGTCGCCGGGCCGGAGCGCCTCGTGCATCCACCGCGACCCTCCGCGGCTTTCGGGATCGAGACCCACGCCGATCACGTACCGGTGGCGCTCATCCTGAGAATTGACGAGTGAATAGCCGCGCACCATGCCGCCCGTCGCCGGGCCGCAGGGGAGATGGAGATCGATGTGCGCGCCGGCCGTGAACGGCGGCAGCTCGCCGCCCGCGGCAGCGCGCAATTCGAACAG
>CAZXCO010000273.1:0-1569 GCA_964639095.1 uncultured Solibacteraceae bacterium | reverse complement strand
GTGGCCGACGTGTTCAACGTGAACGGCTATGCAAATAAGCCGGGAGCGGGGCAGGAGGTGTACTTCGAGAATGCGGCGATTCCGGGAGGCATCATCCAGCACGGCGGCAATGTCTGGGCACGCCAGCTCGATGTGGAGACTGATTCCACGCATGTGCTGAACGACGGAGCGAAATTCTGGGTCCTCGGCTACAAGACGGAGGGGAACGGAAGCCGCGGGCTGGGTTTCTTCTACACCCGGAACGGCGGCAGCAGCGAAATTCTGGGGGCTTTCAACTCCACCCCGGGGAATGGCCGTTATGACACGGTGGGTTACACCGCGGTGGACTCCGGAATGAGTCTCGCCGGTCTCAGCACCGGCTCAGAGCTGCGATCCGTCATTCGCGAAGAACAGAAGGGACGCGGACACGAGTACACCGGCAATCATGTCCGATACGGCGGCAGCGCGATTCCCCTCTTTACGACGGGCAGGCCCGCCGGCGGCCGTTAACTTCAGATCCCGGCGGTCAAGGCGTCCAGGAGGCTCGTGCGGACGGGCCACATGCCGGTCACCCGGCGATCCTTCTGGCCGAAAGTGCCCGAGGTGAGAAATGCGGCGAGTTCGTCGCCGGCCGCGTTTTTGTCCTGCTCCAGCGCCTCTTTGATCATGGCCGTAGTTGTGCGAAGCTGGCTGGCGAGAAGGCGCGCATCATCCTCCGAGCGGCACGTGGCTTCCATGTGCGCCTCGATTCCGGCGCCGCCCGGTCCCACGGTGATCAGGATCCGTTCGGCGCTGGAGAGAGCCGAAAGCATGTAGTGCATCTGGGGCGGCAGGGCGTCCTGACGGCGGAGTTCCGCGCCTGGCACCGAGATCCACACCGGGGCGGAAGGTATCGCAGCCGTCACTGGCGGGCCGGTCTTCGTAAGCCGCGTGGCCGCCAGATCGCTCGCGCTGACGGCGAGCGCGATGACGTTGTTCCGCAGAGGCAGGAAGGAAATGTGGCGCTCCGGCCGGCTGCCCTGCAGTCGGCAGAGATCCCGGTAGCAGGAACCGCCCTGGCGCATCGCGTAGTCCTGCAGCTTCGCCCAGTCGAAGCGTCCGCGCGCAATAAAGAAATTGCCGCTGCGGGAAAAGGAGGCGACCACCGAATCGAGATCGCGCTTGTAGTCGAAACCTGTGCCGTCGACAAATTGTTTGTAGTCGGGCTCGAGCGCCGTCTTCGATCCGGCGAGCAACCCCGCGGCCCTCAGCTTCGTGAAGTCGATGCTGATGGCGAGCGCGTCTTCGGCGGGAAAACGCGAGAGAAGCAGGTGCGGATCGAAGAATGCGCGGTTCGCCTCAATCCGCAGCCAGACCGCGCCACCCCCGATCAGCAGGAGCACGGCCAGAGCAGCCAGCGTGACCCGTTTGCGCGAAGCCGCTATGGAAACCACTGTCCAAAAGCTAACATACAATTTCCGATGTCTTCTTCTCCTCTCATCGACCTTCGCCACGTCACCGTCATGCGCGGCGTCAACACCGCCCTGCAGGACCTCTGCCTGACAATCGGGGCGGGTGAGCACGTCGCGATCCTGGGACCGAACGGTTGCG
>CAZXCO010000272.1:0-3140 GCA_964639095.1 uncultured Solibacteraceae bacterium | reverse complement strand
AACAAGCGGATGCCAGCCTTGCGCATTTCGCCGTCATGCAGCGCGCGGGCGTGACCGGCGAACTCGATCTGGTCATCGCCATCGGAAGTCCGGATGCGCTTCCGCCGGTGCAGAATTCGTGGACCTGGTGGGGCAAGGAACGCAAAATCGGCCTCCTTCTGCAGGAGGAAACGCATCCGGAACAGGTCTATTTGCTCGGAACAGAATCCGGCTTTCCCGATTGCGCGGCCACAGTCGAACGGATTACCGCAACCGATTCCGTCATTGCGTGCCGGGGAGAAAAATCCGAGCGTTATCCGAATCAGAAATGGGTATACGATGTCCGGGCGAAGAGGCTCGTCGGCCAGTTCTCGTATCAGCCGTTCGCCATGTGCCGGATCTTCCGGGAAAAGGATGCCGCCATTTTTGCCGGGACCGATACGGAGCGGCTGCTCGCCGTCGAGTACAGGGCTGACAGAGAACCTGCCTCCGGCATCCTCGGCGAGGCAGCCGCCAGGCCGTGGCTTGCCCGCGTGCCCGTTTCTGTTGGGACCGTCGGCATCGACAGGCGCCGCGTCATCGGGATTGACAACGAGCCAATGCCGCTTCCGGAGAGCTTCCCTGCGCTTCCAACCACGACGTACGACGACTTTGCCGCTGCTCGCCCGGCCCGGGTGAAGAACGGCTATATTCGCGCGAACACCGAAATTCACGAGTCGGTCGGTCCCTGGCAGCAGGATGCCCGCCAAATCTGGTTTGGCAAGAGCTTCTATGACGGCGAGGGCAGCACCGGAGTCGGCGGATTCGGCTATTTCGACCTGAATGAGCACAGCCTCCATCTGTTCCATCCGCCCGAGATCGCCGACTGGTCCGTATCGGCGATCGATGCGGGACCCGATGCCGTCTGGATGGCGCTGGTGCAAAACGGCGAATACGGCGGAACGAGCGGCGGCCTGCTTCGATACGACCGGCAAACTGGCGCCGCCCGGCGGTTCGCGCTGCCCGATATCACCGCCCGGCTTATGAGATCGCGCGGAAGAATTCTCGCCGCGACCGACTTCGGATTCGCGGTGGTCGAGCGCGACCGGGTGAAGCGTTATTTTGTCGACCGCACCACCGACGGGCGCCTGCGAATCGCGGCCGCCACACGGTAACGGCGCGGCCCGCGCGTGCGATTTGCCACAATTTCCGTCGTATTATCAAAATTAGCCATGCGCAGCGCCGCCGCTCTCTTTCTTTTTTCTGCGATGCTGCTCCCCGCGGCGCAACCCCACTGGTTACGAATCGCCAGCCCGCATTTCGAACTGTATACGACGGCGGGTGAGAAACGCGGCAAAGACACACTGCAGCGTCTGGAGCGCGTGCGCGAGTTTTTCCTCCAGGCATCCCCGGTGCGGAATTTGAGCGATTTCCCGCTCCGCATTTTTCAATTCGATTCGGAAACGCAATACGAACCCTACCGCCCGAACGAATCTTCGGTCGCCTTTTTCGTGGCTACCCCGGCGCGCGAATACATCGTTCTGGGGGACCGCACCTTGCAGAACGACGGGGCTTCCATCCACGAATACATGCACCTGATCGTGCGCCACAGCGGCCTGAAACTGCCGACGTGGCTCAATGAAGGCTGGGCGGATGTCTACTCCACGCTTCGTCCGATGGGAAAGGGCTTCGCAGTGGGAGATCTTCTCCCCGACCGTATGAAGTCTCTCGCATCTCGCCCGTGGCTCGACTTCGATACCCTGACCTCCATTAACAGCAGTTCACCCGAGTATCACGAAACCTCGCGCGCCGGGATTTTTTATGCGGAGAGTTGGGCGCTCACGCACATGCTTTATCTTTCGCCGGAATACAAAGACAATTTCGGGAAATTCGTTCTCGCTCTGAACAGCGGCAAGACCAGCGCGGAGGCCTGCCAGATCGCGTTCGGCCGTTCGGCGGCGCAGGTGTTCGCCGATCTCCATCAATACCTCGACCGGAAGCACCTGTACGGCACCGTGTTCGAAACGCGCGTCGGAACCAGTGAATCGGAGGCCAGGGCCGAGCCTTTGCCGGACTTCGATGCGCGGCTCGCGCTGGCCGATCTGCTGGTCGCGGTGGGCAAACGCGACGAAGCGAAAGAGGAATATGCGCGTCTGGAGAAGGAACAGCCGGATCGCGCCGATCTGGACCAGTCGATCGGCGACCTGTCGCTGTGGAGCAGGGATAACGCCACCGCGCGGCGGTATTTCGAGAAGGCGTATGCTTCGGGCGATGCGGATCCGCAGATGTGCCTCGAACTGGCCGGACTGGAGCGGCAGGCGAAGGAGCCGCCTGCCAAAGTGATTCCGATTCTCGAACGGGCCGTGAAATCGAAACCCGGTTTCACCGAGGCAAAGATCGAGCTCGGCATGATGCAACTCGACGCACGCGATTTCCCGGGCGCAGTCTCGGTCCTGATGTCGATTCCCGACATCCGGCCGCAGCAGGCGACGCTGGTCTTCTGCGGGCTCGCCTATGCCGACGTCCAGACCGGCGATCTGGACAACGCGCGAAAATATGCCGACGACTGTCGCAAATGGGCGAAGACAGATGCTGACCAGCGGCGCGCCGCTCCCGTGCTGAAGTTCGTGGAGGCGCGCTCGAACCCGTCGGCGGACGTCCGTCCCGGCGAGAAACTGCAGCGCGTGGCCGGCGTTGCCCGCGCGCTCGAATGCTCGCCGGAAGGGAGCCGGCTGCAGGTCGTGGTGGGCAATAAGGTCGCGGCATTCGACTTTCCCGAAGCCGCCGCGGTCGAGATGCCGGCCGCCCCCAGAACGAATTTCGTTCTCAAATGCGGCCCCCTGAATCCGGTCCGGATCGGCGTGGAGTTCGCACCTCCCCGCAGCGCCATCGAAACCAGTATGGGAATCGTGCGGCGCCTCGACTATTAGCGATGGACGCGCTCGTTATGACTGCACGGCAATGGCGCCGGAAGTTCTTCCCGCTTCTTTTCGCTGGCTCTCTTTGACAGCGATATCCGGTGATCTGCGGCCTTGTTGCACTGGAAGGTGCGACCTGGCTGTTTGGGTCGCGGTCTATAACTGGTTCCGGGTGAACAGTGCAACGCAGGCACGTGCCATCAACGACGTGTTTCGCACGGCCCTGCTGCGAGCCAGGCTAGTCTTCGCGAATCGAAACGCGAC
>CAZXCO010000271.1:0-6919 GCA_964639095.1 uncultured Solibacteraceae bacterium | reverse complement strand
GTTCCTCAAGGAAGGAGGGCTCAGGAAGCGATGAAACTCCTTTCGGCAGTCCTTGCCGCCGGCCTCGCTCTGGTGTTTGCAGCAAACGCCCAGTTCGGAGGGATATTCAACAAGGCCAAAGAGAAGCTGGACCAGGCTCAGGCTAAGGCGAAGCCGGTCACGGACCGGGCCCAGCGCGCCGCCGACACTTTTCAGCCCTGGAGCGCACAGGATGAGCTGGAAATCGGCGAGGCCGGCGCAGCAAAGATGATCGCCGTCTTCGGGCTGGTCGACGATCCGGCCATCGTTCGCTACGTCAATCTTGTCGGCAGCGCCGTCGGGCAGTTCGCATCCCGGCAACTGCCGTGGCGGTTCGGAATTCTCGACACCGACATCGTTGGCGCCTACGCACTCCCGGGCGGATACATCTTCATTACGCGGGCCACCCTCACGGGCATGACGAACGAAGCACAGCTTGCGGGCGCTCTCGGTCATGAGATCACGCATTGCGCGGAGCGTCATCTGGAGCGCGAAATCCGATCGAAGAAAACATCCGCCTGGGCTGTCGAGGAGGCGAATGCATCGGGGAAGACAGGCGACCTGCAGGCCCTGAAAGCCGATGCTTTCGTGCAGGATCTCTTCAATACGAGCCTGAGCCGCGACAAGGAAGACGCCGCCGATGAACAGGGCACGGAGATGGCGGCCCGAGCCGGCTACAGTTCGGCAGGCCTGATGCAGTTCCTGACGGCCATGCGCGATGCGAGCCGGAAACCGGAGAACCGGCAGATGTTCGGGCAGTTGCTCTCGACGCATCCGCCGTTCGATTCGCGAATCGCCCGCCTCAGGCCGATCGTCGACCGAACCGGCAGCGGCGGTGTGACGCTCGAAGCCCGATTCCAGTCGGTCATCCCGACGAAGTAGGCCGCTACGTACAGCCCGCAAACGCGCCGGAAGCTGTTCCGGGGCGTGCTCGTCATTACCGCAGCTCTGGCCGTGTCGATCGGCGTCCTGGATGCGCGCGGGTCTCTGGACTGGCTCGAGAACCGCAGTTCGGACGTCCGCGCGAAGCACACCGCCGATCCGCCGGGCGATCGCGATATCGTCATCGTCGATATTGACAACGCCAGCTACAGTTCCCTGAGCGCGAAGCTCGGCAAGTGGCCGTGGACGCGCCGCGTCTGGACGGAACTGGTGCGCTACATTGCGCCGGGCCGGCCGAAACTCATCCTCTTCGACATCCTCTTCAGCGGCGCCGATCCCGAAGCGGATCCCGAGTTCGCCGCCATTCTGCATAGCGCAGACAATGTCGTGCTGCCCTTCGCCTTCGTTTCCGGAAAGATCGACACGGACGAAAACGTTTTCACGCCTCCGGCAACCGCGTCGATTGATCTCGATGGCCCGCCGCGCGGGCGCGCGCTGACGCGAGAGGGCTGGTCGCTCGACGCGCCGGACAAGCTGCTGGAGTCCGCCGTGCCCGTTACCGGCTCGAATCTCGGGGCGGCAGATCCGGATGGCATAACGCGGCGTCTGCCGCTGACGATTCGCTATGAGGGGCGAGACTGGTCCACTGTGTGGCTCGCGGCGGCGCTGCGCTTGCGAGGCGCGCCCGCGAAAGCGGCCTATGCGGGTGCGGAGTTCCGTGCCGGCCCCATCCGGCTGCCCGTCGATGCGCAGGGAGACTACGTCATGCGCTGGCATGGAGACACGCTGACGTCTTACCGGCGCGTGCCGCTCTGGGAAATGATCTGCTCCATCTATCCGGACCAGTGCGAAGCGAATGTGCCGCACCATGCGGCCGGGGAATTTCGAGACAAGATCGTGCTGGTCGGCGCCAGCGCGGCGGGAAGCTATGAGGTGCGGCCAACGGCGGTTTCTGAGACCGCACCCGGCATGTTCGTGCTCGCCACGGCCATCGACAACCTTCTGCACAACCAGGGGGTGCGCCGGACGCCCTGGCAGATTTCGCTCGCGCTGCTTCTTCTGCTCGGCGGATTGCCTGCATGGGCAGTCGTGCAGTACCGGTCGATTGTGGCCCCTCTCGGCATAACAGCGGGCGCAATGCTTGCCTACGCGGGCGCCTGCTTTTTCGCATACGCCCACTCGCTGTGGCTGCCCATGTCGGCGCCACTGCTGGCCGCGGCGCTTTCGTTCACAGGAAATACCGGCTATCGCTATCTCACTGTGGATCGCGAACTCTCGCGCACGCGGGGAACCCTCGAGCGCTACGTCTCACCCCAGCTCGTCCGCTATGTCATGGACCATCTCGGCGAGTTCAACTTCAAAGGAGAGAAAAAGAAACTGACGGTCTTCTTCTCCGACGTCCGGAGCTTCACGACATTGACTGAAAAGTCCGATCCGGCGGCGCTCCTCGGCCAGTTGAACGAATATCTCGAAGCGATGACCGATATTATTTTCCGGTACGACGGAATCGTCGATAAATTCATCGGCGATGGCGTGATGGCGCACTGGGGAGCATTCACTCCGGACCGCTCGAACGCCCGTCTCGCGGCACAGGCGGCGCTCGACATGATGACACGGCTCGCAGAGCTCAACAAACAGTGGACAGCGAACGGACGTCCGGCGCTCGATATCGGCATCGGGCTCAATACCGATTTCGTTATCTTCGGGAACGTCGGCACCGGCAAAAAGGTGGATTTCACGGCCATCGGAGACGGCGTCAACCTTGCGGCGCGCCTCGAAAGCGCAAACAAAGAGTTCCACACGCACATCATCATCAGCTCAGCCACTCGGGAGGAACTTGGAGAAAAGGCGAAAGTGCGCCCGCTGGGTTCGATCGTCGTGAAGGGGAAGACTGTCGGCGTGGAGATTTACGAACTTCTCGGGCTGGAGTAACGGAAGCGCGCTGCGATAAAAGCGAAGCCCCCGCGAGCGGCGCTGCGGGGGCTGTCTTTTAATCGGGAAAGCGGATTGCTTCAAGCTTAGTCGTCATCGTCTCCGTCGCTGGCGATCCGCACATTTCGCTTCTTCAGCGCCACCTTATAGCGCTTGTGCGTTTCCGCCAGGTTCTTGTCGCCGGGATAGACGGTGTCGCCTTTCAACCCCTTCCAGAGGATGCGATTGAAAGCATCCGGATCGACGCGGTCTTCCCGGGAGAGGTCGAAGCCTTTCATCGCACGCGCCCAGTATGCTGCGTCATGCTTCGGCCTGGGAACGGCCATCGCGGCTGGTTTCGGCGGCAGTGGAAGGCTCGTGTTGTACAGAATCGGCGCCGGCGCGGCGCTGTAGTTCCACGAAGCCTTTGTGGTGTCGAAAATATCGGCCATCGGCTGTGCCACTGCGTCCGTGAGGTGTATCGGCTGCAGGCCGAGGATTCGCTCCATCGTGCGGATCACATTGATGGTGTTGTATTGCGTCGAAACCACCCCTCCTCCCTGTTTGACATACGGCCCGACCACAAACATCGTGCTGCGATGCGCGTCCACATGATCCCCGCCGTTCTGTGCATCGTCTTCGATGACGAAGATGAGCGTGCTGTCAGCGTAGGGACTGTGCGCGATCTTGTCTACCACGAGGCCGACCGCGTAATCGTTATCCGCCACTTCCAGTTCGGGCGTGTTGATTCCCGACAGCGCGGTGGAGAAATTCCCTGTGTGATCGTGTGGAAGACGAACCAGGCTCAGGGCCGGAAATCCGCCGTTCGCGAAATTTGTATCGAAGTCGTGGGCCCACTCCTGATAAAGGTAGAAGTCCGCGTTGTTCTGATCAAAACCGCGATAATAGAGATCCGTATTGGAGGCCAGCGCGGCATTGGCCGGATGTACCTGTACCGCCGACTCGTTTCCGGGGTAGGCCACCGCCTTGCCGATGTTGTCAACGAAGAAACCGTAGTTTCTGACCGTAAGCCCGGCGCGGAGCGCCTGATCCCAGAAATAACCGGTGTTCACTTCATGGTGAGGCCCGTCGGGCGCAGCAATGTCGGTCAGGCCGGGCAGCACATTCGGATCGCTCGCATTCGTGCCCGTCCGCGACACTAGATTGATGCCCCGGTTGTCGCCCTCGGAGTCATAGGAAAGGCCGCCGCGGAAGGAGTAATTGACCGGCGTCTGGCGCAGCACGACATCCGGCGCCAGCGCGGCTGTCGACCACGCCCAGCCGTCATAACTGACCTCCGATACGTCATAGAAGTTATCGAGCGTCACAAAATTCTGCGCCAGGTTATGAAGATTCGGCGTGACGCTGGCGGGGAACTCGGTCAGAGCCGGGTCGCCGTTGCCGAAGGGCAGGTCGCCCAGCACCTGGTCGTAGGTGCGGTTTTCCTTGATGATGTAGACCACATGTTTGATTTTGCTGGTCAGGAAGTCCATTGTGGCGGTCGTCGACGCGCTTTCCTGCGCCTGGTAGTGGTTATTGATCGCAACCTGCCCGGTCAGGCGTTTCAACTGTTCGGCGGGCGGCACAGGCAGATACTGCAGGCCGCCTTTGGTCAGTTGCAGCGAGTAGGCATTCGATGCATTGCACACCGCGGAAGTCAGGTTGGACAGGACGCTTCCGCCGCCGCGGCAGTGGGCCGCATTGGGACCTGCCGGCGATTTTCCATTCACGACATACAGGAATCGTCCGTTTGCACTCAGCGCAACCGAATTCGGATACATGCCCGTCGGAATCAGCCCTTCGACCGGATCGCCGCTGTGCAGCCGCGAAACGTCGACGACCGCGACATTGTTTGTGTTCCCGTTCGTGACGTACAGCGTCCTGCCATCGTCGCTCACTGTCACGCTGTTGGTGTTATTGCCGGAGAGATCGTCGCGCCTTGAGGGAATCAGTCCCGCGGGCGCCGCGACGCTGACTTCGGCCGTTACTGTATTGGACACGATATCGATCGCCGCCACCGAATCGGTCTGGTCCTCGGCGACATAAAGCGTTTTACGATGCGCATCCAGAGCCGATTTCAGCGGCTGGCCCTTGAGTTTGATCCGGTGGATGAGCGCCGGGGCGGAGCTCGATATGTCGACGACGTCAATCTCGCGATCGCGCATGCTGGACACATATGCGGTCGTGTTGCCCGCGATGGTAACCCAGAAGGGATATTCGCCGCCCGGAACACCGGATTTCGACGGATCGATAATACCGGGACGCAGGTCGAAGTCGGCTGCTTTCGACCAGGCGCCGCCGGACTTTGTGAGCACGGTAATCGAGTCGTGTTCATAGTTGGTCACGACCAGCTTCGTGCCATCCGCGGTGATGTCGATTCCGGCGGCCTCCGGCGGCACTCCCCCCGCCTGGCTTTTGTGCCCGAGGCTGATGGGGCTGCTGGCGTCTTCAGTCCAGGCGTCGCCCTTGAGATTGAAAACATGAACGGAATCGTCGCGGCCGCCGGCTACGTAAAATGTCCGGCCGTTCGGATCGAAAGCAATTCCGTTATAGGTGTTTTTCACCTGGATGGCCTGTGTCTGCCGGGGAGCCTTTCCCTTGATATCGAAAACGAAGACCCAATCGGTGGACGCGGCCGTGTCTTTGGCGCCGGTGCGGGTATAGATGCCATAATCGCCCGTTGTCAGGACGAGCAGCGTCGTGTGATCCGGACTCGTGATCGCGGTCACCGCCTGACCGACCACATGCCCCGGATAATTCGCCAGCCCCGGATCCAGATACATGAATCGCGAGCCATGCGGCGCGAGTGGCGTGATCTGCTGGCCGGTGTTGGGAATGTTCATGACCTGCGTAATCGGGACTTCCGCCCGGAGAAACGCGCCCACTGCGCACGTTGCAATACAGATATGCAGAAATCTCCTGATGCTTTTTTTCATTTCGCCTCTTGATGTTGTAATCAGGTCCATGCGCATGATTCCGCTCGACGGTTTGCGCATAAGCGAATGATAGTGAGACCGGATTTCATTTCGATTAAGGCCGCGTTTCACGCGAGAAAATTCGTTTCGAAGCGGAAATCGCACGGGATTTATCCGTACGATTTAAAAATCCGCACGCAATAAAAACTGCATTTGTCTCGGCGTGCCCGTCCCCACGGGGGTGCTGTTGATCGTGGAGGTAATGATTCCGAACTGGGAAGGCACGGTCAAATCGCCGGAGGGCTGTCCGTACTGTGCGCGGTTCAAGGCGTTGAAAACTTCCCAGCGAAAGTGTAGTGCAGCTCGTTCTCCGACTGGAATCCGTTTGCCGAGCGCCAGATCAAGTTGATAAAGCGACGGGCCGCGAGCGATGTCGCGTCCCGCATTGCCGAAGGTTCCAGGCGCAGGCGGCGCGAATGCCGCGGGATTGATCCACTGCCCCGGAGTGAGCCCGCCCGGCGGAATCAGAGAGACTCCGGGCACGAGGTCAGGGCGCTGGTTCACAGTGTATCCATAAGGCGCCGCAGTCGCCTGCCGGCTGATCGTGACATTCACGGGAAGCCCGCTGCGCGCTGTGGCGATGCCGCCGATCGACCAGCCGCCGAAAACAGCCCGCGCGATTCCCGGTTCTGAGAGAAGTCTCTTGCCGGCCCCGAAAGGCAGATCGTAAACAGCATTTGCTGCAAAGAAGTGGCGGATATCCTGGGCGCTCGAGGCGCGCTCGCAGGCGCGGCAAAAGGGATTCTGGCCCGAGATGATATCCGTTTCGCCGCCGCCGAGAGATCCGTCATTAATCGCGTGCGACCACATGTAATTGACCCCGAACGTCACGCCCGTTCGCGAATGACGCTGCGCGGAGACTATCAGCGCCTCGAAGTTGCTGTTGCTGTCGTTGGTGCGATACTCCAGTTGCCCATACTGAGGGAACGGCCGCTGGCCGGTCACTGTATTCAGAATATTCGTGTAAGTAATGGTCTGCAGGTTGGTTCCTTTGTTGCCCGTATACGAAACGGTCCCCGTGATTCCGAGGGGCAGGTCCTGCTGCATCGAAAAACTCCACTCTGAGCTGTACTCATCCTTCCGGTTCCGGTTCTGTGCGCGCGGAGAAAGGATACCGGGCGCCGTCGGCAGCA
>CAZXCO010000270.1:0-1886 GCA_964639095.1 uncultured Solibacteraceae bacterium | reverse complement strand
AGATCCGCCGCGGCGCCATCGAAAACGACCTGCCCCTGGCGAATGCCAATGACTCGGGTACAGTAACGCCGCGCCATTTCGGGCTGGTGAAGGGCGGCGAGCACAGGTGTCTCCCGGCTCAGAGCCTGCAGCAGCTTCATGATCGATTCCGCATTGCGCGGGTCGAGACTGGAAATCGGTTCGTCGGCAAGGAAAAGAGAGGGCGACTGAAAGATTGCACGGCCGATTGCCACCCGCTGCAGTTCACCCCCGCTGAGCGTCGACGCCCGCCGCGCTGCCAGCGCACCGAGGCCGAGGCGTTCGAGCACTTGCATCGCGTCGTTTGCTTCACTGTCGGTGAAGCCATAAAGCCAGCTCCGCAGCGGATGAATCGAACCCAGTTTGCCGATCATGATGTTTTCCAGAACACTCAGCCGCTTGACCAGATGAAGTCCCTGGAAGATGATGCCGATCAGCGTACGAGCCTCCCGCAGTTGCCTGCCTCCCGCGTGGCCCATGGAGTATGTCTGATTCCCGCGGCCGTGCAGAAGCACATCTCCGACGTCAGGTCTGCTCAGACCGAGAGTACAGCGGATCGTCAACGATTTCCCCGCGCCGCTCGGCCCAAGGATACCGATGAACTCGCCCGGATTCACATCGAACGAGATGCCCCGCAATAGTTCCCGGCCGTCCGGAAGCCTCTTGCGAATGTTCTGAACCTGCAGGACCGGAGAGGAGAAGACGGGCGTCATTCTATTTATCAAGCAACTGCATGTCAGGGATTCGGCGCGCCATATCGCGGAGACCGTCATACCAGGAATCCTTCGCGGCAACATAACGAGTGCCGCTCCCAAGACTGACCTGCTTCATCAACGCGAACAGCTTCGGATCTTTTGTGTTCATCTGAAGGAACGCGTCGAGCAGACGCTTCTTCACTTCCGGAGCGAGGCCTTTGCGAATGACGACCGGAGAGTTGGGCATCAATTTCGACGTCCAGAGAATGCGAACATCGCCTTTCGACATCTTTCCCTTCTCGTAAAGTCTCGGAAGGGTGGACTCCATCATGCAGGCGATATCGACTTTTTCCGCCTTCAGGGTCAGAGCGGCCGCCGCGTGACTCGGGGCGAACATCACTTTCTTGAAATCCCGCTCCGGATCGATGCCCATCGCGGCCATACCGGCTCGCGGCACCAGATGTCCCGACGTGGACGCGGGGTCGTTGAAAGCAAGGGTCAGGCGGTGGGACTGGGCTTTCATTTCTTCTATGGAATGGATGCCCGAGTCTTTGTGAGTGGCGATGATCGAACGGTAGCCGGCCGGAGAGCCGTCATCCATGCCGCGGACGGCCAGAGCCTCGACACAACCTTTCTGCGAAGCCAGAATGTAGGCGAAGGGGCCCATCGTCGCCAAATCTGCCTTGTCCGCGCAGATCGCCTCGATCGTAGGTGCGTAAGACACTGTTTTGCGGATGTCGATGTGCATGCCCGTCGCGCTCGCGAGATAGGACTGCAGCAGATCCATGCGCCGCAACTGGTCCTCATTCATTTCGGCGCTGACCCCGTATGCGAAACGGATTGTGGAAGGATAAGCGGCGCTGGCCGTCCTGCCGCAGCCGGACAGGAACGGGATGACGAGTGTGGCGGCGATAGCGATCAGGATTCGTGATTGCGGAAACTGCTTCATGAAATCCTCCGTGACAGGGATGAACGGCTATGCGGCCGCGAGTTCGGTAGCGCGCCCTGCCTCGAGCCGCAACCGCCGGGTTGCGAGCCGGGCCAGCGTGTATTCGTCGTGGCTGATCAGAATGACCGACGTTCCTTTGGCGCGAAGCTCGAGGATCATCTCGATCACCACGTCCCGTGCGGCACGATCCAGCGATGCTGTGGGTTCATCCACCAGCAGGAAGC
>CAZXCO010000269.1:0-5773 GCA_964639095.1 uncultured Solibacteraceae bacterium | reverse complement strand
GTTCGACGTGACATCGACGGTCTTGTTGTAATGATCGGCGAGCCAGTTCGCCGCGATCACGATCGTAATAACGACCACGAGGTACAGCGCGACGAACGCGCCATAGCGGGTCTGCCGGGCCTTCATCCATTCGCTCGCCATTTACGCCCTCCACCTCAGGGATTCGAGCGACCGCGAGGTCAGGAAAAGCCCCAGAAAGATCGCCGAACCGTAAAAGACAAGGTCCTTGGTGTCGATAATCCCCTTCGAGAAGGGCTCGAAGTGCGTGAGAATCGAGCAGTAGGCGATGGCCTGCGCCCATCCGGCGTCGTTATAGCTGCTCACCCAGCTCAGCACCCACAGCAGCAGGCAGACCGCGAAGGTCGCGCCGCCCGCGATGATCTGATTCCGGGTGGTGGTCGAGATGAACGTACCGATGGCGAGCACCGTGCCGCCCTGCAGGATCAGGCCGAGATAGCCGGTCAGGATCGGGCGCCAGTCGGGCTGGCCCCAGGCGAACAGCAAAGCCACGCTGATGGCCGAAATCCCGAGGATGCAAAGGTACATGCCCATCGCGCCCAGCCATTTGCCAAGGATGATCTGCCAGTCGCTGACCGGCGAGGTCATCAGCAGCTCGATCGTGCCGGTTCGCTTCTCTTCGGCGAACAGGCGCATCGAGATCAGCGGAATCAGGAAGAGGCCCACCACGCTCGCATTGCCAAGCAGCGGCGAGATCACGTAGTCGTTGACGCTCATCGGCTGCTGGCCCCCGCCGAACTGGGCGCGAAGACCGGCATTGACGAAGAATACCGTCGCGCTGAAGAAGAAATATCCGAAAATCAGGCCGAAGAGGGCCATCAGGAGATAGGCGATGGGCGAGGTGAAATACGATTTCAGTTCCTTGCCGCAAATCGTAAAGACATTTCTCATTGCAATTTCCTCATTTCGCGACGGCCTCTGATTCCTTGTCTTTGTCGTTCTCTTTTGCGGGGGACGCTTCCGACTTCGTCAGTTCGAGGAAGATCTCTTCGAGAGATTCCGCGGCGGTGTGCAACTCAGTGAGATTCCATCCGGCCTGAACAATGGCGCGCGCGAGATCGGGACGCACGGAGCGATTCTCCAGACTCTGAACTTCGAACGCCACAAGTCCCTCGCGGGCATCCCGCGATGTAACGCTGGCCACCCCTGCAACCTGCTCGAGGCGCTGGCGGACCTGATTCCCGGGCGCTCCGGCCACCTCGACACGCACGATTTCCGAGCCGCTGCGACGGCTGTGCAGATTCGCCACCGTATCCGAAGCGACAATTTCGCCGCTGTTGATGATGATGACCTTGCTGCAGGATTGTTCGACTTCCGACAGGATGTGGGTGCTGAGAATAATGGTGTGGTCGCCGGAGAGGCTGGCGATGAGATGCCTTGCTTCCTTCTGCTGCTGCGGATCGAGGCCCGAGGTCGGTTCATCGAGAATCAGCACCGGCGGATTGTGAATAATCGCCTGCGCGATGCCGACGCGCTGCCGGTAGCCTTTTGACAGCTTTCCGATGATGGTGCGCTTCACGTCGGGGAGGCCGGTGCGCTCGCAGACTTCGTCGACGCGCCTGCGGATTTCGCCCGCGGGAATTCCCTTGAGCTTCGCAACGAAGGTCAGGTAGGCGTCGACCTCCATTTCCGGGTAGAGTGGGGGAGTCTCGGGGAGATAGCCGATATTTTTCTTCACCTCGAGCGGCTGCTCGAGAACATCGAAGCCGGCTACGCTTGCCTTTCCCGCGGTGGGCGGTAGAAAGCAGGTGAGGACTCGCATCGTCGTCGTCTTGCCTGCGCCATTTTTGCCGAGGAAGCCGACGATCTCGCCCTGACCCACTTCGAAGGAGATGTTCTTGACAGCGACATGACGAGCGTATCGCTTGGTCAGGCCTTCGACTTTAATCATAGTTATATACGTTTGACGGACAGTCCCGTGGAAGTGTTACGTCGTCGCGGGAAGTCCCGTAGCGACACTATGATACAGGATTGGGCGAGGGATGTGGGAGTCAGGGGCGAGGCAGGCGCCAGGGCGTGTAAACAAAAACGCCGGCAGCGCGAGGCTGCCGGCGGCGTCCGAAAAGCGGATGACCGGAGCGGATGATAACCCGCTCCGGCCGTCAGGTCAGAAGGTGATGCGTGCGACGATTGTTCCCTGCCGGGGCAGAGCAGTGGTTCCGAGTGTGTTGATGTACCCGAAACCGCCCGTGGTCAGTCCCTGGGCATTCCGCTGCTGTGTGAGCAGGGCGTTCGTCGAAGTGGGGTTGTTGACCTCGGTCCGGTTGAAGATATTCGTGAATTCAGCACGGATGTTGAGGCTCATTCTCTCCCGGATGCGGAACGTGCGGCCGAAATTCATGTTTTCGGTCGGACGCCGCTGATACCGGTAATCGTTGTAGTATGCCGCCGCAGTGCCGAACTGGCCCGCGGGCGGGTTGACCCACGCTTTCGGATTCAGCACGAACGTCGTGCTCGGATCGAAGCAGTGGCAGTTCAGGTCCTGGGTGAAGAGCGGCTGGCCAGGCACGCGGTCCATGAATGTCCCCTGGAAGAACGGCGGCGTATTTGCGTTCATCGTGGTGGCAAGGGGCGCTTCGATCGGCATGCCGCTGCTGTATTCCAGAAGCGCGCCGATGGTCCAGTCGCGAACCAGCCACGAGAGGCTTCTGGCCCCGATCCCGCTGCCTCGCTGCCATTTCGGCGTCGTGTAGTCGAGCGAGAGAATGCTGACGAGCGGCTGATCGAACTGCGACAGGTATTTCGAATTCTGCCGGTTGAATACGTCGTTCACGACGCCGCCGCCGGAGCCTTCGCTTTCGGCGCCGATGGTCAGGGACTTCTGCCAGGCAAGACTGTAGCTGGCCTCCAGGCCGTGCGAGAGCCGCTTGATCACCTTCACCTGAAGCGAGTTGTACCAGGTGTCGCCGAGCGGGGCGAATTGCGCCGCGATGTTCCCGAACTGCGGGAACGGCCGCAGAGACTGTCCGACCGTGGCGCTCAGCGGAAAACCGGGATAGGGCGGCGTCCCGAACCCGCGATTGATCGCGTCCGGATTGCTCAACGGTTCACCCAGCAGCTTGAGGTCGGCAGGGTTATTCAGGCTCAAACCGTGAGCCGCGAGGATGTCCGGCGTGAGCGCGTTGTAAGCCACCAGATTGTTGGCGGGCCACCAGGCGCCACGATTGCCGACATATGAGGCTTCCACCATCAGGTTCGGAACCACTTCCCGCTGCAGACCGATGCTCCACTGGAGTTGCCTCGGGGGCCGGCCGGCATTGGGATCCACCAGAGTCGGGATGTTGGTGGTCGCGACCTGACCCGGAATGTTGGGATACTGGGACGCGTTGAAGTAGGGCCACGGATTCGGCGTGACCGGTACGCCATTCTTCAGGTACGTGGCCGGCGCGAAGAGGCCCGGCGATACGAACGGGTTGTTGCTGCTGATGGTGATGTTGTCATACGCCGCGGGCTTGGCGTATACAACCCCGAAACCGGCGCGGAAGACGGTTTTCGGCGTCATCTGCCATGCCAGGCCGAGCCGCGGCCCGATGGCGTAGGGATAGTTGTCGGCGAAGTTGCAGTTGCAGCGGCCCGGCAGGTGGCCATCGAAGATGGTCGCCCCGAGCAGACCGCCCGCGGACGCGTTCGGAGTAGTCGGCGAGAAACTCGGCATGCGGCCGGCTCCTTCCCGGAGATAGGTCTGCAGATCCCACCGCAGTCCGTAATCGAGAGTGATCGTGCGCGTGATCTTCCAACTGTCCTGAATGAAGAGAGCGTAGGACTGCTGGCCGAAGTGCTGGTCGGTCGGCACGCCGATATTTCCGTTGTCGACCGCGCCCAGAAGGAAGCTGGCATAAGGGAAGCCGGGCGTGCCGCCCGCGAGCGGGGTTTGCGCGAGATACGGTTCCGACGTTTCGCCGGCGTTGAAGTTGAAGACGCCGGAGGCGCTTGCATCCTGCGCATACATGAAGTTGTTGACGATGATTTCCGTACCCGTCTTGTAGGTGTGGTTGCCGTGCACCCAGGTGAGGCTGGCGTTGCCTGTGGGCCGGAACGAATAGATGCCGCCGGTGCTGGTGTGTCCCGGGGATCCACCCGACGTGGTGGGACCGAGGTTGACGAGACCGCCCTGGCCGCCGCAGCCAACCGGATTCGACGGACCGGCAGGCACCACGGCATTGCAGAGGTTCGTGATGCTGGGGAACCGGCCTGTATTGAACGTGCCCTTCAGTCCGATGCTGGCAGGGTCGAAGCTGTCCATCGCGGGGGTGAAATCATTCGGCCCGTGCTGGTTCACATAACCGACGCCAAGGTGAAACAGCAGAGTCGGGGTGACTGTGTAGTCGTAGTTGACGCGAGTCGTATGGACCCAGTCGTAGTTGCCGCGGCCCACAGTGATTTCTTTCGGCAGCGAATCGCCCGCGAGAACCTGTGAGTACGGCGCATAGGTGTGGGTCCGGGTGTAGAAGACAGAGAATTTCGATTTATCGGTCACGATCTGGTCGACCTTGATCGAGTTGATATCGGTGTGGCGGGTGCCCGTATATCCGGCGAGATAGTTATTGTTCAGGCCGGGGAGATTCGCCTGGGGCACGAGATTCTGAATATTGAGCGCCACCGGGTCCAGCCGGCTTGCGGGGATCGCATTGTTCGGAAACGGACTGCGAACGATCTGTCCATTCGAGGCTGCATGATCCGTCGCCGGATCGAAAATCTCGCCTTCGAGAATGGGGGTTCCGTCGGGGGCCGTTCCCAGCGTCTTCCCGGTCAACGCGGATGCGAAGTCGCCCCCGCGATATGCCGCCGTGGGCACGGTCAAAGGAACGTTGTTGACGATCGTGCTTTCGCGATATTGCTCAAAATTGTAAAAGAAGAACGTCTTGTTGCGCCCGTCGTAAACTTTCGGGATCATCACCGGGCCGCCCAGAGTGAAGCCATAGTCGTTGCGGCGCGCGCGAGGCTTGACGTGCGAGAAAGGCGTGGCCGAATTCAACGCTTCGTTGACGAAGTAATCGTAGGCGCTGCCGTGAAGCTGATTGGTGCCCGACTTCATGGTCGCGATGAAAACCGCGCCGCCGGCCTGGCCGAACTCCGCCGCGTAGTTGCTGGTCTGCACCGAAAATTCCTGAATGGAATCCACGCTCGGCTGATTCTGCGAGCCGAAGGCCGTCATCGTGGCGTTGCTCGATTCCTGCCCTTCCACGCGAAGTGACTGAGTGTTCCGCGGCGTGCCGTTGATGCGGACGGTGACATCACCCTGGAAAATGCCGCCCGGGACGAGGCTCGTGGCCGCCATGGGGTTGCGGATACCGCTGTTGCTGGCGAACGAAGATCCGATACCGAGAACTGGAAGCGTATCAAGGGACTCGCCCGAAAGGTTATGGCTCATCTCGCCGCTTTCTGTCTTCAGCAATGGCGCTTCCGCGCTGATCGTGACAGACTCCGACGAGGCGCCGATCTGAAGCGCGATATCGACCCGGTACGTCTGGGCCGCCTGAACCACCAGACCCGTGCGAACAAATTTCTTGAAGCCAGCCGCGGTTGCGCTGATTTCGTAATTACCGACCGGCAGCTCGGTAACCGTGTAATTGCCGGTGGCGGTGCTGCCAGACTGGTATGTCAGTCCGGTAGAGAGATTTTTCGCCTCGATCGCAGCGCCGGCGACTACGGCTCCCGTGGGATCGGCGACGGTCCCGGTGATCGTACCGCGATCACTTTGCGCCAGAGCGGCAATCGAAAGTGCAAAAAAGCATAGTAATCTTACCAGCGAGCG